>DAOWAC010000148.1 GCA_030634785.1 Chloroflexota bacterium
ACAAGAATGGATTTTTAAATTAGGAAACAAGGGAGCACAGTTGGCAGAAATGACTGAATCAAAGCTTCCTGTACCGCAGGGTTTTACTATTACTACAGAGGCCTGCAATCAGTTTTATGAAGAAGGTAAAAAATGGCCTTCTGGATTAGAAGCGCAGATTAAAGAAAAGCTTGAAAAGCTTGAAAAGGACATGGACAAAGAGCTCGGAGGCAAGGAAAAGCCATTGTTTTTGAGTGTTAGGTCTGGTTCATATGTTTCAATGCCTGGAATGATGGACACTGTTTTGAATTTGGGAATGAATGACAAAACTGTTGAAATTTTTGCCAAGCAAACAGGAAATATAAGAGCAGCATATGACAGTTACAGGCGTTTTATCACAATGTTTGGTGACGTGGTAATGGATGTAAAACACGCTCTTTTTGAAGAAATTTTAAACAAAGCAAAAGAAACCAAAGGTGTTAGTGATGACACTGGTCTTGATGCAGAAGATTTGAAGGCATTGATTCCAAAATATAAAGAACTTGTGAAAAAAGAAGCAGGAAAAGATTTTCCACAAGATGCTTGGGCACAGCTTGAATTAGCAATTAATGCTGTTTTTAACAGTTGGAATATTCCAAGAGCTGTTGCTTATAGAAGAATAAACCATTTGAGAAGAGATGCAGGAACAGGCGTAAATGTTCAGGCAATGGTTTTTGGAAACATGGGTGATACATCAGGAACAGGTGTTTCATTTACCAGAAATCCTGCAAACGGAGCAAAAGAACATTATGGCGAGTTTTTGATTAATGCACAGGGAGAAGATGTTGTTGCAGGAATCAGAACACCAAGACCTGTTGACGAATTAAAGGATGTGTTACCAGAAGTCTACAAAGAACTTTTAAAAATCTATGATACTTTGGAAAAACACTATAAGGATTTGCAGGATTTTGAATTCACAATTGAAGACAAAAAGCTTTACCTTTTGCAGACAAGAAACGGTAAAAGGACAGCACAAGCTGCAATAAAAATTGCAGTTGATATGGAAAAAGAAGGGCTTTTGAAAAAAGAAGAAGCTATTCTGAAAGTAAAACCAGAACAGCTTGATCAATTGTTACACAAACAGCTTGATGAAAAAGCAAAATTGGAAAACAAAGCAATTACAACAGGATTACCTGCTTCTCCAGGAGCAGCTGTTGGAAAAGCCGTTTTTACAGCAGAAAAAGCAAAAGAGCTTTGGGAAGCAAACAATGAGAAGCTAATCCTTGTAAGAACTGAAACAAGTCCTGAAGATATTGAAGGAATGAATGCAGCACAAGGAATTTTAACAGCAAGAGGCGGAATGACTTCTCATGCAGCAGTTGTTGCAAGAGGAATGGGAAAATGCTGTGTTGCAGGAGCAGGAGACATTAAGGTAAACGAAAAAGAAGCAGTTTTTACCATTGGAGACTTAAAAATTAAAGACGGGGACTGGATTTCTTTGGATGGAAGTACGGGAGAAGTTTTCAACGGACAGATTCCTTTGGTTGAACCAGAAATGCACGGAGACTTTGAAACCTTAATGGAATGGGCTGATGAATTCAGAACATTAAAGATTAAAACAAACGCTGACACTCCAAAAGATGCAAAAATTGCTTTGGATTTTGGCGCAGAAGGAATTGGTCTTGTAAGAACAGAACATATGTTTTTTGAAGGAGAAAGAATAAAGGCTGTTAGAGAAATGATTTTGGCAAAAGACCTTAAGGGTAGAAAAACAGCTCTTGCAAAACTTTTGCCTTTTCAAAAACAGGACTTTGCAGGAATCTTTGGAGTAATGGACAAATTGCCTGTTGTAATAAGGCTTCTTGATCCTCCATTGCACGAGTTCCTTCCAAGAGAAGACAAGGAAATAAACGAACTTGCTTCAGAAATGGGAATTAGTGCTGAAAAAATCAAGGAAACAATTGAATCATTGCACGAGTTTAATCCAATGCTTGGATTCAGAGGATGCAGGCTTGGAATGGTTTATCCTGAAATAAACGAAATGCAGGTTCAGGCAATTTTTGAAGCTGCCTTGGAAGAGCTTGGAAAAGGAGTAACTCCTTTGCCTTGGATTGAGGTTCCATTGGTTGGACACCTAAAAGAGTTCTTGCAAATAAAGGAACTTATTCAAAAGGTTGCAAAAAATACTGGCGCAGAAGGAAAGGTAGACTATAAAATTGGAACAATGATTGAGGTTCCAAGAGCTGCTTTGACTGCTGACGAAATTGCAAAGGAAGCAGACTTCCTTTCATTTGGAACAAATGACTTAACACAAATGACCTGCGGTTTTTCAAGGGACGATGCAGCAAAATTCCTAAAGCCATATGTTGATGATTTGGGCGTTTACCAAAAAGATCCTTTCCAGAGCATTGACCAGTCAGGAGTCGGCCTTTTG
>DAOWAC010000100.1 GCA_030634785.1 Chloroflexota bacterium
CATTTCAGCGTCTTCTAATAGTTCCATGGCATTAAGTTGATTTGTTAGAGCTTCAACTGCTGTGTCTTCTTGTTCTGGAACAGTAAAAGCAGCTTTTATGAATTCTGCGCCAAAACCTATTGGAATTCTTTTAGCATCCCTGAATTCGCCTACTTTAACACTTTTTAGTGATTCGAGAGTTTCATCCAAAGTTTTCATGTCTTTGGCATTAATCTTGTAAATCAAAACAGTTTTTCCCAAAAAAACACCTTTTTCACTTATGGTCCTTCAAATCCGCATTCTGGGCATTTATATGCCTTTGCGGTTTTTCTGCAGTGAAAACACCTTATAATTGGTGCCTTTCCGCAGCTTGGACATCTAAATTCAACAAAATTATCTGCAACTTCTTTGTTGCATGTACTACATATCTTCATTTTTAATTACCTCAAAAATTTAAAAGAATTTTCTGATTTAAATAATTCTTTAAGGGATTGTTTAAAAAGGGCTACTGTTTCTTTTGTGCAAGTCTTTTAGAAATTTCTATTGCATAAAATTTGGTTTGGTCAAACTTGCCGCCAGCGTTTTCTATTCTTTCTTCTTCAGCAAATTCTTTTTCGAGTATTTTTTGATTTTCCCGAAGTTTTTTAAAACATTTAAGGAAAACGTTTTCCGGGTCAGAAAATCCTTTTTCTCTACATGCTTTTATAAAAAAAGGCATTCTTCCTGCTTTCATCGCAATTTTTTGCTCGTAAGTCAATTTAGTAACTTTTTGGGCAGTCGCCTGCAATGGCTTTTTTTCTTTGGCAATTATTTTCACCAGGTGTTTTTTTATACCAAAATGCATTTTCATTCTATTTCACTATATACTTCGTGTTCAGAACATTTTAAACCTTTTGCAAGGGTGTGGCCAATCGCCGGAAACAATTTTCCTCAAAAGCACTTTAAACAAAAGAAAAATTTATTGTTTCATTAGTGCTACAAACCTTTATTTCTTTCAATAAAACAATTTTTTGGGAGATTTTTTAAAATAGCCTGCCGTTTCTTTTTTGAACCAAACTCGTTTACCATTATTTTCGTCAAAAAAGAGGCTTCGTCAAATTTTTTAAAACTCCTCATTGCCTTTCCTCTTGCGCCTGCCTCGTTGTTAAAAACTTTCGGTGTGAGGGACAAATCCCGGCGCCTTTTTTTAAAATATTGCCTGGGGTTTAACCCGTGTGCTTTGCAGGCGTTTACAAAAGCAGAATTTTGCACGGCTTTGATGGCTAAAACCTCTTCAAGAGGTCTTTGTTTTAGAACCGGTTTTTTGGCAACCGGTTTTTGCCTGCTGATTATTTTATTCCTTTTTGAAACTGTTTTACCTCTTCTAACATTCAATGCCATCAAGTTTCCTCCAATAAAAATTGTGTTTTACGCCTTTTTAAGCTTTTGTCTGGCGATGGCTTTGTGTATAAAGTAAGAAATTTTAGCGATTTTTTTACACAAGCTTCTGACTTTCTGCACAAGAGTCACTTTATACACAAAGCTGCAAAGAAAACAAATATTAAATAAGGAATTAGACTCTAATAATCTATACTTGGATCCATAGCCTAGTTTGGATAAGGCACTTCGCTTCGGACGAAGAGATCGAGGGTTCGAATCCCTCTGGGTCCATATGAAAATAGTAAGCGCCTGCCTTGCAGGAATAAACTGCAAGTATAACGGTGGAAACAACGGTTGTGAAAAAGTAATTGCATTGATTAAAGAAGGCAAGGCAATTCCTGTTTGCTCTGAACAACTTGCAGGCTTTCCTACCCCCCAGAGAATGCCATGAAATCAGGGATAAAAAGGCAATTACAAAAAGTGGTGTGGATGAAACGGCAGAATTCCAAAAGGGTGCGGAAGAAACTTTGCGGATTGCAAAAGAATTCGGAGCAACAGAAGCAATCTTTAATGCAAGAAGCCCACGCTGTGGCAAAGGAAAGGTTTATGATGGAAGCTTTTCAGGAAAGCTTGTTGAAGGCAATGGAGTAACAACTGATTTGCTGTTAAAGAATGAAATAAAAGTTGTTACAGGCGAAGAAATCTAGGTGCCTGTTTTAATATCCTAAAAAGTCTTCTTCGCCCTTCAAATATGTTGTAAGGAATTCTGCAAATTCTTTGTTTTTTTTGTAAAGGTTAACAAGATTGTCTTCCTGCAAAATTCTGCACTTTTTGTTTAATGCTTTTTTCAATTCGCCTTTTTCAACCCTTTTTTCTTTCTTTAAAAAATCCCGCAGGAATTTTTCGATATTTGTATATTTTCTTGCAATTTCAATAATCCATCTTCCTGATTCAATTCTTGGTCCTGCAATTACTTTTGGATGGGCTTTCAAAAACGCCTTGCTGTTTTTTTCATCTGTAACAAAAGGTCCCTGTTTTACCACACTCTTTTGCAAAACTCTTGATTCAACTTCAAACACTATTACTATTGCTTCTTTTTCATCTGTCCATGCTTCGCTTCTTACAACTTTAAAATCGTTTAATTTAAGTTGCTTTTCAATCTTTCTTGCAAATCTTTGAATCTGTCCCCATACTATATCAGCCAATGCTTTTTTTGGAAACCCAAGTTTTACTGCAACAAGTTCTTTTTTTTGCAGCATTGCATTAAGCCTTTTTACAGACCATGCTTTTTCTTTTTTGCCAAAGAAAAAGCCCTTGCTTGGTTTGTGCAAAAAAGCCTTGCTTGCCACTATCATCCTGCTGAATTGGTTTACTGAAAGTGCTGCGGCAACGTTTCTGTTTTTGTCAACAGGGTCAATAACAATTAATGGCGCTGTTGGAAACAATTTTCTTGCTTCTACTTTTTTACAATGCTTTTTCAAATCAATTGTTTGTCCTTGCTTCCATTCACTAATTGCTTTTACTGTTTTTTCAAAAGAACCATATTCGAGTATTAAAAGTTCTACAACATAGCCTGGTACAGAGCTTGATTTTGTGTCAGCACCA
Source organism: Chloroflexota bacterium (assembly GCA_030634785.1). Taxonomy (GTDB): domain Archaea; phylum Iainarchaeota; class Iainarchaeia; order Iainarchaeales; genus JAFCCL01. Next base: position 2,944 of record DAOWAC010000100.1, read on the forward strand.
TAGCATTTAATTCCTTTCAAAAACTGTCTTAACAATCTTGCTTCTTCCTTTTTCTTTCCCTTAAGTCTTTTTTTTAGGAAAGCGTTGTGAAAAGGGCTTCTGTCAACAGCACTTTGTTTTAGTTCTCCTTTTCTTACTTTATAGCTTGGAACTATTTCAACATCAAATCCTTCAATCTTTCCTTTAATGTAAGGGTGTTCTGAAAATGCCTTTTCCCATTTGTGTCCTCGAAAAACCTTTTTTCCGATTCTCAGACCTTCTTTTTCAAATTCTTTCCTTTCAAGTTTTTCAGGGAACAGTACAAAAATGTCCAAATCATTGTCTCCTTTCAAATGTGTGTCTCTTGCATTGGAACCGCATAGCATTACGTCAATATGGCTTCCGCTTGTTTTTTTTATATTTTCAATTATTTTTTCAGCAAGCTTTGTCTGTTTTTTCCTTTCCTGTTTGCCTGGTGTGATTTTTTTCAGAACATCTTCAAGAAGCTTTTTGTTTTGCATATCAAAGTCTCGGATTATTTTGGTAATACTATTATATATGAATTTGCTTTATATACTACAGTTCTATATGGTTGAGATTAAGACAGTAAAGGGCAACTTGCTTGTAAGTGAGCATGGTGCGAACATTTTCGAAGGATTCCCCTACAATCTTTATGAAGTTATTTCGTCAATTCTTGATAAAGAAGAATTGCGAAAAGCAGGAATTTTAATAAAAGTAATCCTAAGGGCGTCTTCTTTAAATTTACTTGTTTCAGAAACTGGTTCAAAAAATGCATCTATAATTGATCAGTTCAGAAACGGAGTTGTGCAGTTTGTTGATGTTAACTCTC
>DAOWAC010000019.1 GCA_030634785.1 Chloroflexota bacterium
TATTTTATCCTCTCCAAGTAATTGTACTTCTAATACAATTACACTAAAATCAATGTCGTCATATGTTGCTGGTTCCCCGTCACCATTTTCACATTCTGCTAAAGTGCCTTGGTTTGGTCCGTATTTGCACTTGTGTATTATGCTAATGTTTCTCATTCCGTCAGGCCATGTCATTTTGACAAATCTTGTATTTCCTTCTCCTCTTGTATAAATATCGTCAACTGCATTTGCAATTTTTGAAATTGCTTCTCCTGTTTTGGCTACTCTGATGTTTTGGTTGTAGTTTATATATGAGAATGTAAAAATTAGTGCAACTGCTATGAGAATAAATCCTGTTAGGATAAGGTATTCCATTGCAATTTGTGCCTTTTTTCCCGTCATATAATTCATCCTCCTTTTTTCTTTTAGGTTTTCTTTTTTTTCTTTTATGTTCTCCTTTTTATTGGAAAGTTTACCTTATTAACGCTTATGGAAAAGCCAGTAAAGTAGAACAGTTCAACATCCTGCTCAAAATTCAGGTCCATTTCAATGGCTATTGGCATTGTTCCATATTCGTTTTCAATCACTAAAGGGAACAGGTCGCCGGCAAATTCTTGGCCTACTTTTATTTTTATTTGCTCATCAGTCGGCGGTCCCTTTACTTTAATTATAAGGGTGTCTTCTGGACCAGGCTCTGGATTGAAGTGTGTTTTCACAATTGTTGTGCCTGTTGAATCTGTTATAATACAGCCTGCACCAGGGCATTCTGGGTTGATTTCATTTACAGTAATTTGTACATAGGGGTATGGGTCTGTATCATCATATTCTTCAAATTGATTGTTTAAAGTGCCTCCAACATTTGGATCAACTACCTCATACGCACTTGAGTTTATTGTTAGGGTAAGGTTTATGCTGTTAAGGTCTGCATAATCAAATCCTGTTTCACAGCCCCTGTCTGCATCTACAAGGCTTTTAAGTGACATTGTTTGGCCGTTGTTTACTGTATAAACAAGGCACTGTGGCATAATGTAATAGTTAAGGTCAGGGTATGCATCGCCTTCAGCAAGCCACCTGCTGTCTTTTAATGCACTGGTTGCGATTTCAAGGTCTTTTTCAGGGTTCTGATTTATGAATATGCTGTAAGCATTTATTGCATCAATGTATGCCCTAAGGACAGATTCTCTTGCTGGAAGCCGTTGCTTTATATGAATTGATTTTGGGGCAAAATTGTATTCAAATGGCATTGACCTTTGCTGCACATCCCTTGCAACTCCTTCCTTGTTAAGAAAAACAATTTCTTCATAGAAGTTGTTGAATACGTTGTTAATCCTGTTAAAGGCAATTTCTTCAATGTCGCTTCTTTCCTGTAGGACACTTGTCCTCTTGGATGTTTCATGCAGGGCAATAACGCTTGCAGCAAGCAAAAAAACCATAAAAGTTATAAATATGCCCTTTTGGTTCATTTAATGCCTCCATTCATTTGCTCCACGCCCAGTAATCCAGCACATAAACATATGTTTTTGGAATGTCACATTGCACTACAATTGAATTATTTCCACTGCAATCGCTTACATCTTGGTTTTCATTCAAAAAGATGCAGATATACCCGCTTTCAACAAGTGTTACTTTTTCTTCTGTACTTTCATCTGGTGCAAGCACATTTTCCAAGTTTTCAAAGCCTAGGTTTGTGTAGAATGCTGGGTCGCAGGCCATTGAAGAAAAGTCGTTAGTGTGAAAATTTACTGTGGGAATTATATCTCCCAAGTCAACGGTCATATTACCTGTGTTTGAAATCCTGTAATCTACAGTTATATCGTTCAATCCATAAAAGTACCCTGCAACAAATTCTACAATAATATCCCTATAGTTTAAGGTGGCAGTAGTGCTGTCTTCAGCAGGCCATAGTACTGTTTCCTGTCCAATGCCCCCAATTTCGTAATACAGAGTTGTTGATTCAGGGCTTGTCGCAGGCGGCATTTCAATGGTCTTTCCTTCTGTAAAGAAGTTTTCACATCCACCGAAGTCGCATGGAATCAAAAGCTTAAAGTTTGAGGTCCAAAGCCCGTTTATTATTGTTACTGGAGAAAACGTAAGGCTTCTTGTTGCTTCATTCCATGTATAAGAATCTGAGATAGAGTCGTTAAAAAAGCTCTCCTGAAAGTCTCCTGGAAAGTCAAGTGTAAGGGTTGTTGCTAAGGGATCGGGGTCAATGCCTGCCTTGTCTCCTATTTCCATTGAAATTATATTAAGGATTGCCTGCAAAGCGCTTTCGTTTGAGGCTGCGTAACACCTTCCGCCTGTGTCCCATCCAAGGTCATAGAGGTCCTGGTTTTGGCAGTTGGCATTTCCCGGAATGACTTCGTTGCTGAAGTCAATAGTGTAATAAAAAATGTCATTGTATCCGTCTCCGTCTTTGTCAAGTTCAGCAATGGCATCACTTATATTGTAGGTATCTGTCGTGTTGTCCGATGAGTCGCCAAAAATTATTGCAAACTTTGTATGAAAATTCCATTCAGAGTCATGGGCATCATATAACTCTGGATTAATTATTTCAATAAGTGTGTCTGCGTAAGATGGTGCAGGAATGCTTAGAATGGATGTGTCAAGGTTTTTCATCTGGCTTGATTCAGGTGGCCCAAAATCTGTTGCGTCGTTCAGGCCACTGTTTGGCTGTATCGCCGATTTTTCTCCGCCAGCGGTTGCACTTTGGTTTCCAATTTCGGCATAAGCCCATTTGTCGCGCATGTCAACATTTCCATCTTGTGTCTGCCATTCAGCGTTGTTTGCAAAATCAGTAATCAAAACCTTTGCAATGTCCACTTTTGAAATAGGTTCGTCCCATGCAGCTGTTGTGGCTGGGTTTGTGTCAATCCAATGCATGTTTCCAATATACTTTATTTTTATGGTATAATCAACCGGAATTGTATTTTTGACATAAACTTCCCAGTTTCCTGTTTCCGCCAATGCCGAGCCAAGTGCAAGGTAATCATAATATTTCCTGTTATTGTAATAATATGCCCTTACAGACTGTTCTGCCTTGTCACCAACTGCATTTTCATTGCACGCCTGGCTGTTGAGCTGTGTTGTACCGGCTTCTTCTGCCCCGTACCAAATTCCTGTCGGGCTCTTTAGCTTAACTTCCGGACAGGTACTGCCCGGAGTGCAAACCGTTCCCTGCCATGTAATGACTGTGTCAAGTGCTCCGGGTGGGTCTTCGGCTCCAACAGTGAATGTAAAAGCAGGGGCTGCTCCAAAATTGTTTCTCGTGACTCCGCTTTCCATGTCATCAAGAAGGAGTGCTGCCCCTTCCCTTCCTGCTGCAATCGCACATTCTGCCATTGAAGCATTTTTGCTTGCTGCAAAAATAACATCAACAGGCACTCTGGTGTTTGACCCCCTTTCAACCCTAAGCTCAATGTCCGCTTCTTCATCGCATGAAATCTCTGTTACATCCAGTCCCCCGACTTTTATGCTTGAACCAAAACTGAATGTCATGCCAATGCAGGCAACGTCCAATACGCAATCCGGATCATCGCAGTCAATTAATCCGTCTCCATCGTCATCAATCTCGTTGCTGCATATTCCCTCCAAAAAATATGCTATTGTATACGTTGGCTTTATTTTTTCAAGGACTGATTCAGGCAGGGTTTCCTTCTTTTTAAACCCCACCGACCCACAGTCACCAGGCTCTTTTTTTATAAAGATTTTTCTGCCGTGGAACAGGTCTTTGTCTGCAGGCGGAGAGCTTCCCACTTCAATGAACATCGTTGGGTTGTCAGCCTCTGTTGGAAAGCAATCCTCAAAGCTTGCTCCGGCAGCTCTGCATGCTTCGCTGGTTGCCGGGTCATCAAGGGCTGATTGATACTGCAACATTTCAATCCTGAAATCTATTTGTTCAGGCAGCATTTCCTGCAGCTTTTGCTGCATTTCGCCTTCCATTTCCACCTTTGTTTTTCCAGAACTGTTTTCAATTGTTTCCATTATATATCCTGTGCTCTCTATTGCCGATATTGCATCGTCTACAATCTGGTTTACTGCAAGGCTTGGCTGTGTCAATGGAAGCTCGCTTGCAGGCTCTGTTGAAATGAATGCAACCATTGCTATGAATACTATTAAAGCCAGCAATGCATCAATGGACATTGCCATTCCTTTTTTATTGCGGGTAATATATTGTGAATTCTGCAATTGCCTCCTCCCCATTAAAATTTACAATTCTTTTTATTCTTACGGCAGTCATATTCTCCCAAAACCCCGGCTGGTTTATTGAAGGGGCTTCAAGGCTGCCTATCTTGAAATGAAAGTCGTAACCACTTAATAATAGTGTTTTTACCTTATTATAATCCTCCGTGCCGTATTCTTCAGCCCATTCAACAAATGTGTTAACTTTGCCATTGTCAAGAACCCTGTCCTTTTTTGCAAGGCCTATTAGGCTTGTTTCATCAATGCTTTTGTTTTGCCAATCTTTTGGCATGCCTGCTGTTCTTACTAATGTGTCAATTGCCTGGCTTGCACTTGATTGAAGTTCGCCTATAATGTTTTTATCTGCCACTGTTGCATTGCTACTGTCAATCAATGCCATGCTTGCGTTGAGCACAAGAAGGAATATCATTACTGCAAAAAGGAAGTCTATTGCAATACCCTGCCCTTTTTTATTCAAGTGCATTCCTCCGGCGTTATTACAATATTTGTGTCATCATTTTTTTCAAAGCACCAGTTTCCAACTCCTAGTGTTATTCCCTCTTTTCCTGTTCCATCAGGGTCAGTGTCCATTCTTCCATCTGCTGGGTACATTGCTGCGCTTCCAATATACCTGCAGCTTATTTCCTCTACATTTATGCCGCCAGAATTTCCTTCCACCCGCCTAAGCCTTGCCTTTGTTTCAAGGTTTAGTGTTTCTTGTGTTGTTGCCCTGTTGTTATATAGCCTTGCAATCGTCGAAGCCATTGCATTGCACTGGATGCTATTTTTTCCAATGGCAAGAACCCGGTCAGTTTCCATATTTCTGCTGACTGTTGTAACAAATACCAGCAAAAGTAGGGCTGCAATAATAACTGCAATGCTAATTACTTCAATGGATATCTGCCCCTTTTCTTTCAGGCTGAGCATATTAAGCACTCTTCAAACATATTTTGTTGCCACACCATTCAACTTTTATCCTGTGTACTCCTGCAATTGCCGGAATTGCATCTGCGTCATCAAGTTCAAGTTCTGTCTTTGCTCCTCTGGTGATTGTTGTGCTTCCGCCAAAAAGCTCCAGTTCTATTTCTATTGCACCAAATTTTGGGCCTCCGTGGGTTTCACACACTTGGTCATAACCTTGTGTGCCGTCCTCACAGACTGTAATGTCATTGATTGATTCAATGCCTCTTGGAAATGTTGCTTCAACATACTGGATGTTTCCCGGGCCAAGTGCGTACACAAGGTCTGCAGCATTAACCATCTTGTCCAAGGCTGTGCTTGTCTGACTTATTTTAATACGCTGGTTGTTTGAAATATATGCATAGGCAAAAATGAGTGTTACTGCAACCAGAATAAATCCTGTTATCAAAAGGTATTCTGTTGCAACCTGCGCTTTTTTCTTATCCATATGCTATATATAAGCTGTCTTTAAATAAAACATTTCGCTTTTTTTTCCAAAAGCACCTTTTTTCCAGCAGGGGTTTAATACAAAGGTGGATTAATGGAGCAATAACGCTAAGGCAACAAAACACTTTTTTTCCATCCAATCAAGGCATTTTGTGCCAAAAACGGCTTTTTCAACCAAAAAAACATCTTTTTTAAAGCAGTTTTAGCCACAATAATTAAAAATGCCATCAGAACACGAAGAAGCATTTTTCGAAGAAGGGGAAGACCCAGCACAAGCCGAAGAATCTTCAAACAAAGAAAAAATAAATCAATGCAACCTCTACGAAATTTTACTTGAAAAATATGCAGAACTAATCAACGAAAAAGAAAGACGTACAATTGGAGAAATAAAAGCATTAGTAAACAAAGACAATCTTACAATTCAATCAATTCTTTCAGACATTAAACCGCAAGAATATGCTTTTCCAAAAGACTATTTGTCAACAGCAGAAAAAGCCCTTTCATTTGTTCAAAACAAAATAAGCTATGTTGAATCAGAAATAAATCTAAATTACTGGCTTTCACCAAAAGAAATCTTTTCCTCAAAAGTAGGAGACGACGAAGACATTTCAGTATTCTTATGCTCTCTTCTTTATACATTAGGCGACAAAAACGCTTCAGTAATAATTGCCGAACTAGACAACCTTAGAACCCATGCATTTGTTGCAATTGAATTTGAAGAAAAATTTTACATACTTGACGCAAGCCAAAAACACAATCTTGCAGATTTTTCAGGAACAAAAGAAGAAGCTCTGCAAAAATACAATTTCAAAGGCGCAAAAATAAAACGCTTTTTGTACAAATTTAACAATTCAAATTACGAGCAATTCATGTAGCAGCCGCCACTGCCAGCTGGTCAGAGCACAGGTGCTTCGCACCTGAGCGTACTCGATGACATAGCCCGCCACTGCCAGCTGGTCAGAGCACAGGTGCTTCGCACCTGAGCGTACTCGATGACACAGCTTGTCAGCACTCACAATTTACATAAGTTATAAACAATTTCCTTTCCTCTTTTTATCTGAATGGTTAAAGAAAAATCAGTCGGATGTGCTCTGTTCAGAAAAAATGATTCTGAAAAAGAATTTTTGCTATTGCACTATAAGGCTGACCACTGGGGCTTTCCAAAAGGGCACGTGGAACAAGGCGAAACTGAGGAACAAACACTAAGACGCGAAGTGCAAGAAGAAACCACTTTGAAAAATATCGCAATAATGCCTGGCTTTAGGCAGTATACAAAATACTATTTCAGGCGCGGGAAAGAAACAGTGTTCAAAGAAGTGCCATTCTACCTTGCAGAATCTTCCGGAGGAAACGTAAAAATTTCCCACGAGCACCAGGGCTTTGAATGGCTTTCATTTGAAAAAGCAATGAAAAGGCTCTCGTTCAAAAACACAAAAACTGTTCTAGAAAAAGCCATTGAATTTTTGAAAGAAAAAAAATGAAAACTGCTCTTGAAATTTACAAAACAAACTAGGTTATGTAGAAGTTATTCTTGTTTTTTTCACTTTTGTCCTTTTTGTTTCGTGTTTTTCAAGGAATGTTTCAATGCCATGCTGTGTAAGCAGTTTGTTTTTTGCGCCAAAATGCATTATTGTGCTGTGGGCATTTGCTGTTCCGACATTCAGTGCTGATTCAACACTTTTTCCTTTTACTATTTCTGAAACAAAACCGCTGTGGAATGCGTCTCCTGCTCCTGTTGTGTCAGCAATTTTTATTTTGAAAGCGGGTTTGTAATAATAAATGCTTCCGTCAAATGCATGCGCTCCCTTTTTGTCCTCTGTTACAACAACGAGTGGAACAATTACTTGTAATTTTTGCAATTGCTTTTTCACATTTTTTTCTTTTGTTAAAATTTCCGCCTCACTCCTGTTAAGCAAAAGAATGTCAATTGTTTTAAGTAATGGCTTTAATTTTTTAAATCCAAGTTTTATTTCACTCATTCCTGGATTGAAGGAAACACTTATTCCTTTTTTTTCAGCAAAGCCAAGAATTTTTTCCATAATCTTCGGCTTTGCATGAAAGCTTGTTATATGCATCCATTTTGTTTTGCTCAGCCATGTCCAGTGCACCTGTCTTTCTTCCCCCAAATGCCTTGTTGCTCCGCCATAAACCAAAATAATCCTGTCGTGTCCAAAGCCTGTCAAAATTGCGCTGTAGGCTGTGTTATAATCCTGTAGCCTTGAAACAAGCCTTGTACTAATCCCTTCTTTTCTCAATTCACGCAGTACAATTTTTCCGCCTGGGTCATTGCCTATTGCTGCCAAAATTCCTGTTCTCAACCCAAGCCTTTTGAAGCCAACAGCCGTATTTGTTGCGCCTCCTCCAGTGCTGTAAAAAATGCTTTGCACTTCCTGCTTTGAGCCAACAGACAAAAGCAAATTGCCTTTTTTGACCTTTCCATTAACGCAAATAAATGCATCAATTGTTGCATTTCCAACGCTTACAATATCAAACATTCAAACCAAATCAATAACACTTTTCGGCTTTTTATTCTTTTGTGTTTTGCAAAAATCTGAACAAAACAATTAAATACTTCCATTGGATTATTCTTTCTGGTTTTTCATGAATAAAAGGGCACAGGCTAGTTTGGAGTATTTGATGACTTATGGCTGGATGCTTATACTTATAGCTACTATTATTGGAGTGCTTGTTTTTATGATTGACAGCCCGACAGAAAGCGTGGTGTTTTCTTCCAGTAACCAAACTAAACTAGCGATTAAAGGCAGTACTCTTGATGCATCTGGTAATGTAGAAGTTCTTATTAAAAACTTGACAGGCGGAAAAATCAAGGTAACTAGCTTTTATACTGGTGGAGATTTTGCTGGCGGCAAACTGAATGGCTTTGAAAGCACGGTTTCAAGCCTGGTTGAAATTCCTGCAGGTGGCGAATTGTTTTTCACCGAAATCAACTATGTTGGTTTAGGTAGTGTTGATGGAACAATCGCTATTGAGTACACAGACTTTGCCAATCTGTCGCAAACAGCAGTTATTTCTGGTAAGGGCAGTGCAGCTGCAACTGCTGAGCCAGTCAGTTCCTGCCAGATTCTTGAAGCAGGCAAAAAATATGTGCTAAGTCAGGATATCTCTACTACTGCTTCCAGTGCCTGCATTACACTAATTGGAGACAACGTTGTATTGAATTGTAACGGCAAAAAAATAACAGGACCAGGCGGAAGTGTTTCCATTTTCACTTCCCGCGGCATATCTGCAAATAGCGCTGCTAATTTCACGATTTCAAACTGTGAAGTAAGCGATTTTGGTAATGACGGAATTTTCTTATATCAGTCTCCCGGCTCCAGAATAACAAACGTTACCGCAAGCAACAACTACCGGTATGGGCTATTTTTATACTCTTGTAGCGACTCTATTCTGGCAGACAGCAAGATGAACAACAATGGCAATAGTGGATTGGTTGTATCCAACACTGTGAGTTCTTCAGGTAGCTTTGCTCTAATCAACAGCGAAGCAAAAGACAATGCCTTTAACGGAGTGATGTTCTTCTATTTGGATAATGGCAGTGTTATGAGAAACAATGAAATAAGTGGAGGCCTAACCCACGGGAGTTATTTTAATCAAGTAACTGGCACCACAATATCCAATAACAACATAGCTAACAGTGGCATGGCCGGAATATTGTTAGTTAATGTAACTAATACCACGCTAACCGGCAACACTCTAACAAAGATTGGAGTGGATGACCCCAACTGGGCCGGAATTTATATTGCATCTGGAAGCGGCAATAAGTTAAACAACAATAAGAGCTGTGGTAATAACAGTGTCAACGACTTGTACTGTACTGATTTGAGTGTAAGCAGTGGAAGCGGCAACATAGCAACGAATGTTAATTGTCCTGGCTTAGAGACGTCCTCTGAATGCCCCTAACTGTAGTAACAACTGCAAATCAGGGTGTTTTCTTCCCCTTACTGGTATATGGTTCTGCTTACCGGTTGTTGCAGGCTGTGCATATGTGGGCATTAAAATCACTGTTTTGTTAATTGTCAAAACATTGCAAAAAAGCGACCAAAACAATTAAATACTTCCATTGGATTATTCTTTCTGGTTTTTCATGAATAAAAGGGCACAGGCTAGTTTAGAGTATTTGATGACTTATGGTTGGGTGCTTATACTTATAGCTACTATTATTGGAGTGCTTGTTTTTGTTATAACGCCTCCTGAGAGTGAGGTTTCTTTTCAGTCCTCTGATCCTAGCAAGTTTTTGTTGAAGGGTGGTACATTGCAGGATAGTGTTGCGACTGCTATTTTGCAGAATGCTACGGGTGGTGAGCTTGAGGTAACTGATGTTTCTGTATCTGGTGTTGGTTATGCAAGTGGATGTACTGTTAATAAGTCTGTGACACCAGTGATTTCTGCAGGAAAAACAATGTTGCTTGAATGTCAGTTAACAGGGAGTGATCCAAATGGGACAGTTACAATTGCTTATAAGGACTTTGCAGGTTTGGACAAAGAAGTGCAGATACTCATTGGTGGAGGCAGTAGTACAATCGCAAGTCTGTGCGACAACGGCGAACTAGACCCGGGTGAAACTTGCGACACGCCAGGCAGTGAAGTAGGAATGGGTTTGAGTGTTTTATGCAATTCTACCTGTTCAGGATATGATGTAACAGGATGTGCAACCTTAAGCCAGCCAGGCAACTATAAGCTAACGCAGAATATTGGCAGTACATTAAATTGCCTTACAATAAGCAACAATGTCGGAGGCAACAGGACAATTGACTGCCAAAGCAGAATTATATCAGACCCTGCAGCAACCAAGATATATCGAGGAATAAATATGGTTAATGCACAAGATGTAACA
>DAOWAC010000051.1 GCA_030634785.1 Chloroflexota bacterium
ATAAGGCTGCGTTTCTCTTTGCCCATAAACATTAAACTGTCTCATTATAATTACCGGAATTTTTTGCTCGTGGTGCAGAGTATAACAAAGTCTGTCTGCTGCAAGTTTGCTTACTGCATATGTTGAAAGGGGTAAAGTTCTATGATGCTCGTCCATTGGAACCTGTTTTGCACTTCCGTAAACTTCGGAAGTTGAGTATTGTATAATTCTTTTAACTCCTGCCTTTTTTGAAGACATTAAAACATTTAGTGTTCCGTTTGCATTAACTTCAAAAAAGTGATCTGGTCTGTCATAACAGTATGGAATGTATGGTTCTGCTGCAAGATTAAAAACAAATTCAATTTTATTGTCTTTCAAAGTCTTATCGAGGTCTTTGTTAAGAATGTCGCCTTCAATAAACTTTATTTCGTCCTTTACTTCTTCAAGGTTTGAAAGACTCCCTGAAAAAAGGTTGTCATAAACAACAACATCGGCTTTTAACTTTAGAAGTTCTCTTGTAAGTCCAGATCCGATAAATCCAGCTCCGCCTGTAACAAATACTTTTTTTCCCTTCCAAAAAGTTTCATCAGTTGTCATTTTTATCATCCCTTTTCTTCCACTAAATTAATTTTATAACTCTTTTTAAGCTTCACCAATTCAAGCTTTGTACCAATTAACTCCTATAAACTTTTTCAAATTTCTTCAAATCTTCCTTCCAGCTAAATTTTTGCGAAAAATTCCTTGCATTCCTGCCTATTTCCTGCTTTTTAGACTTTTTCAAGTCGATTATCTTTTCAATTGTCTTTGTTGCTTCCTCTTTGTTTGAAAAGTCAACAATAAAACCTGTTTTTCCATTGCTTACAAATGCTCTAAATGGCGGAATTGAATTCAATACTGGAATAACTCCTGTAGCCATTGCTTCAACAGCGCTTATTCCAAATCCTTCATACTCTGAAGCGCTTACGAAAAATTCACTTTCTGAATAAAACCTTAAAAGTTCTTTTTCTGAAATCATTCCAAAAACTTTTACATTTCTGTCCAAACCTTTTACAGAAACCATTTCCTGCACTTCGCTTTTGCTTAAATCAAACGGCATTCCTGCAATCTTCAAAGAAAAATTCTTTCCATCTTTTTTAACTTCAGTAAACGCATTCAAAAGATTTTCAAGTCCTTTGTTTTTGCTAAGCCTTCCGACAAAAAGAAAACTGTTTGGCACTGGTTTTCTTGGAATTTTTGAAAGTTCTTCAACCGGAACAGGGTTTTCAATTAAAACAAGCTTTCTCTCAGGCACAATTTTTTTGAACGTTTCAAAATCCTGCGTGCTTACTGCAATAACTTTGTCAAAAGCTGTTAAAGTTAGCTTGCACCAAAGATTAAAATAAATTTTTTTAAGCAATGAATTGTTTTTTGTGTGAAAAATTCCTCCATGTGTTGAAAGCACTAGTCTTTTTCTGTGAAAGAGTTTAAACAATGCAAAATAGTCTGAGAAAAATCCAATTCCATGAACGTGAATAGTTTCAAAATCTTTTACTTTTCCAATTGCTCCTCTGGCAATCCTGTAAACTCCCAAATTAAGAAATCCAAGTCTTTCAATCACTATTCCGTTCTTCTCGCCTTTTGCCTGAAGCACTTTGCTGCTATTCGGGCACTTGTTTAAGCACACAACCTTTGTTTCATTGCCTTTTTCATTAAGCTCTTCGCACAATTGCATGATATGTGTTTCAATTCCGCCTGTGCAAGGCCAAAACCGGTGGGATAAATGTGCAATCTTCATTTTCCAAGTGCCTCTCTAAGTGTTCCTGCAGCAAGACCAAACGCAAACATTGCAGTCCTTAACAAAATTACAAAAGGAGATACAATTGCAACTGCTTTATCTTTTGAAAATGCCCAAAAAGTAAACGGAAATCCTGTTAGGAAAAGTAGTAATACATTCAATCCAAGTAAGAATGAAAATTCCGGCCAAATAACTGTAACAATTATTGCAGGAACTAAAAGATAAAACAATCCTGCCTGAACCTTTATCATTTGGCTTGTGTAACTGTCTTTTACCATCTTGTTCTTGTGTCTTTTGTAGACTTTTGTTCTCCAGTAAGCTCTGAAAAACTTTATTCTAAGGTATTTAAAGAATCCTGTTGGGTGTGTGTGAAAAATTATTGCCTTTTTGTTAAAAACCATTTTGTAGCCTGCTCTGCTTACTCTAAAACTAAAATCTGTGTCTTCTCCTGAAGCAATTGGAAAGCGTGTGTCAAATCCTTTCATTTCTTCAAAAACACTTTTTCTGTAAGCAGCACTGTAAGTTCCAATAAAATCAATAAACTCGTGCTTTATCATTTTTGCATATCTTTGCTCTATCTCAAGCTGAATAAATCTTGCAATAATTTCCTTCTGTTTGCTTTTGTACATTCCCTGAACGCCTGCGACATTTTTTTCAGAAAAAGGATTTAGCATTTCTTCAAGCCATTTCCTGTCGGCAACACAATCAGAGTCTGTAAAAATAATTATTTCGCCTTTTGCTTCTTTTGCGCCCTTGTTTCTTGCAACAGCAGGTCCTGCATTTTTTTGCCTGAAAAGTTTTACTTTGGAGAATCTTTTTACTATTTCAGGCGTTTTATCCTTACTTCCATCATCTACAACAATTACTTCAAAATTTCTAAAAGATTGTTTTTCCATTGACTCAAGGCATTTTCCAATAGTTTTTTCAGCATTGAAAGCAGGAATAACCACGCTTGCTTTTAGTCCTTGCATCTAATAATCACTTCAAACTGCCTTTTTTTCAAAGTATCATTTTACTTTTTTTCAGCAAATAAATGGTAAAGACCTTTGTGGAACTTTTTTTCAGAAATCATTTCGTCAATACTTTTGTCAAATTCTCCTTGCTCTGGAAGAACTTCTTTGGAAAGAATTTTTTCTGAAAGTTTGTAAATGTCAGGTGATTCCATTATAATTTTGCAGTGTTTAATTCCGTTTTCTTTCAAAAGCTTAAGGAAATCTATGGTTTTTTCTGCTCCCATAAAATCAGCATGGACTTCAATGAAAAACAGTAAATTTTTGCTTTCCTTCATTATTTTTTTCATTCCCTGCAAAATCTCATACTCGTATCCTTCCACATCCATTCTTACAACCTGTGGCTTTTTCCTGTTCTTAAAAAAACTATCCAAAGTAACAACATCTACTTCAATAGTTTCTCCGCTTTGGTCAAGTTCAACGTTTTCACAAAAAGTTGAAAGATTTGCCTGTCTTGAAATAAGAATTTTCTTTTTTTCGTTTTTGTCACCGGCTGCCTTGTTAAAAACCTCTATATTCTTGTAATCGTTTGCTTCAATATTTTTTTTCAAAAGTTCAACATTATTGGGAATTGGTTCAATAGCATATATTTTTCCCTTTGGACCGACAGCCTTTGCTTCCATTAAAGCATAATATCCAATATTTGCTCCAACCTCTGCAATTACCATGCCTGGTTTGACTCTTTTCATTAACTCATCAGTTGCCTGGTCTTCTCTTTTGCCTCTGAGGTATAAATCAGAACAAATTCCTTTGTCCTTTATGTTAAGGTACATATTGCTTCCCTGAACATCTTTCAAAACAAACTTTTTCCTGTGCTTTAATCTTGCCATAGCCATCTTTGTTCTTGTTGCTACCGTATCAGATTTTATTAATACAATTTTTGCAGCACGCTGTACAACAATTGAAGGTTTTTCCTTTCCGGTTCCTTTTTTTGATTTTGCAACATACTTGATAAATGTCTTTCCACCTTTCCAAAGTCTTGGAAATTCAGATGGCTGTGTAATAACCTGTACTACTTTTTCTCCAATATACTTTGGTCTGAAATAAAATTCCTTTCTTGCCTTATCACACCATTCAACCATTTCCTTGTTTGACAATCCTGGCATTGAAACCATGCAATTATGCCAGCCATTTTCATCAATCCATTTTCTGAAATCGGTTGAAACAAGCTGTCCGCTTTTTTTGAAGTGCTCGTAAGATTGTGTGCCTGGATAAACCATTATTGGAAAAAATTGTGCTGAATCAGGGTTCAATCTTTTTGCAAGTTCAATTGTTGCTCTGATTGTTTCTTTATTATCTTCAGGATTTCCAATCATAAAACAGCCGTGAACCAAAATTCCTGCCTTTTCTGAATCATCAGTAAACTGTTTCATTTTTCCCAAAGTTGTTCCTTTTCTAACATCGTTTAATACATGCTGGCTTCCTGACTCAAAACCAACACACAAAAGTCTACAACCTGCTTTTTTCATTAATTGTAATGTTTCAAGCGGAACATCTGCTCTTGCATTGCAGCTCCACTTGATTTTAATCTTTTCTTTAATCTTTGACTTGCAAAAATCGTTTACTCTTCTGTGATCTGCAGTAAAAGTGTCGTCTTCCAGAAAAACCTCTTTTGCATCTGGAAAATTCTTTTCAATAAACTTAAACTCTTCTATTACATTTGCAATGCTTCTTTTCCTGTAAGGTCCTGTATTCAAATTTTGAACCCAATTGCAGAACTTGCAATTAAAAGGACAGCCTCTGCCTGTTACAATTGCAATTTCTGGATACAAATTTGCACTGTAAAAGTAATTCTTGTAATTCAAATGCTTTTTGTAAACTGCACTAATAAAAGGTAATTCGTCCAAATTCTGAATCTTTTCCCTCAGCTTGTTTTTCACTGCCTTTTTGCCTTTTCTGAAAACAATTCCATCTACTGTTCCAAGAGCCGGCTTTTTCTTTACAAGTTCTTTTGCCAAATTCCTCAAAGTATAATCATATTCCTGAATACAAATAGCATCAATTGAATTACTCATTTCCATTGTTTCCAACGGAAGTGCGCTTACATGTGTTCCTACTAGAACTCCAAAGCATTTCCGTGCCTTTTTTATCTTTCGTAAAACTTCAACATCATTGTGAATGCTTGCCGTGCTTGTGTCAAGTACAACCATTTCCGGCTTGAACCTCCTTACGATTGCAAGCACTTTCTTTTCACTTATTGGTATTGCCGGCGCATCAACAAGCTTTACTTCATGCCCTGCTTTTTCAAGAACGCCTGTTGCATAAGCAAGCCACAGTGGGTAATAAATCGTGCCTCCCTTCGTAACCGCCGGCGACCTGCTGCTCCTGCTGTATTTTGGAAAAAACGGCGGGTTTAACATCAAAATTCGCATGAAATTCACTTTTTTTTCTCGCTTAGTTTTTTTGTTTCAAGATTTGCATTAAGCAAGTCCTCAAAGTCTCCTGCATCAAGCCAATTTCCTTTAAGTTTTGCTGCTGAAAGCTTTCCTTGTTCCAAATAATGTCTTTGCACGTCAGTTATTTCTGTTTCGCCTCTTCCGCTTGGCTTTAGCTTTTTGATGACTTCAAAAACACTTGATTTCATAAAATAAATTCCAACAATTATGTTATTGCTTGGCGGTTCTGCCGGCTTTTCAATTACCTTTGTAACTTTTTCCCCTTCTACTACTGCAACACCGCTTTTTTTTGCCTCTTCTTTCGTTCCCTCATAAAGCAAAATCTGCATTTCACCGTTTCCTTTCTCAAACTGGTCTGCGAAAGGCTTTAGTGATTCAAAAACAATGTTGTCGCCATTAATTGAAATAAATTTATTATCTCCAACAAAATCTTCTGCTAAAGAAATTGCGCTTGGAATCCCGCCTGCTTCATCCTGAACCCTGTAAGTAAACTTTACTCCAAAGTCTTTTCCTGAACCAAGTAATTGGAATATTGCGCCTGCATGATGTGTTCCAGTAATTACAAGAATGTCTTTTACTCCTGCATTCTTTAGTATTTCAATCGGATAATAAATCATTGGCTTGTTATAAATCGGTAACAAATGTTTGTTGGTCACATTTGTGAGAGGCTTTAGCCTGCTTCCTGTTCCGCCTGCCAAAATAATTCCTTTCAAAACCATTTCAAATCACTCCTTTACAAGTGGTTTCCACCACTTTTCATTTTCTTTATACCATTGCACTGTTTTATACAGTCCTTCTTCAAATTTTGTTTTTGGTTCCCATCCAAGTTCATTTTTGATTTTGCTGCAGTCAAGGCTGTATCTTAAATCATGACCTAACCTATCTTTAACCTTTTCAATCATTTCGTCTCCTTTTCCAAGCTCTGCAAGAATTTTTTTTGTTAATTCAATGTTTTGCAGTTCCTGATTTCCGCCGATATTGTAAATTTGTCCTGCTTTGCCTTTTTCAAGTACTGCGTCAATTCCAGTACAGTTGTCTAAAACAAAAAGCCAGTCTCTTACATTTTTTCCTTCTCCGTACAAAGGAACCTTTTTGCCGTTAAGCAAATTTGTGATGAATAAAGGAACAACCTTTTAAGGAAACTGGAACGGTCCGTAATTGTTGCTGCTTCTGGTAATTATTCCTGGCAGTTCATATGTTTCAAAATAACTCATTGCAAGCAATTCTCCAGCTGCTTTTGCTGCACTGTAAGGATTGCGCGGTTTTAACATATCAGTTTCTTTAAAGCTTCCGTTTTCAATCTGTCCATAAACTTCGTCAGTGCTTATCTGCACAAATTTTTTGATGTTCTGCTTTTTTGCCTGGTCACACAATACTTTTACTCCAAAAAAGTTTGTTTTTGCAAACTCGTCACTGTTTTCAATGCTTCTGTCAACATGGCTTTCTGCAGCAAAATTTATTACTGCTTCACAACCCTGCATTGCCTTTTCAACATCCTTTGGATTACAAATATCTCCTTGTACAAATTCGTAGTTAGAATTGCCTTCCAAATCCTGTAAACTCTCTTTTCTGCCTGCATAAGTGAGTTTGTCAAGGTTTACTATAACATCTTCTGAATTTTTTTCAAGGCGCTGCCTGATGTAATTGCTTCCGATAAATCCACAGCCGCCTGTAACCAAAATCTTCATTTTAATCCCTTAAAAAAGTGTTTTCCCAAAAGGGTTCCTTTCTTACTAATTTAATCAAATAAATCAATATATACGGTTTGGTGCATTATTCGAAAAAAGTTTTTCATGTATTTTAGGCATAATTCAACCAGTTTTTCAGTTCTGCTTATAATACTCAATTGTCTTCTTCAAGCCCTCTTCAAGGCTGTATTTTGGCTTCCAGCCAAGTTCTTTTTCTGCTTTTTCAATGCAAAGACAGAACTTACTGTTTTTTTCTTCTCCTGAAAAAACAGGCTCTTGACTGCTTCCAATAAGTTTTCTAATAATTTTAACAATTTCTTTTACAGAATAGGTTTTTCCGCTTCCA
>DAOWAC010000027.1 GCA_030634785.1 Chloroflexota bacterium
AAGCTAAAACAAAATTTTTTTCTTTAAATTTTTTTGAAAACTTTGAAATTAAAATAAT
The DNA here is from genome assembly GCA_030634785.1 of Chloroflexota bacterium. GTDB lineage: Archaea > Iainarchaeota > Iainarchaeia > Iainarchaeales > JAFCCL01. The sequence continues at coordinate 59 of DAOWAC010000027.1, forward strand.
TGGCAAAGGAATGCATAAAACAAACAAAACAACCGGCAGAGTGTTTTCAACAACCTTTCCAAACGCTGCTTTAAATTGCATTGTGGTAAGTTCTTCCAAACCAATTCCTGTTAATCCCAAAAGACTGGCTGCAAGCAGTGTTGAAAGAAAAATCAAAAACATTGCCAAATTTGAATTTATTTTTGCCATAATTCTTCCACCAACGTTCCACTGCATCTTTCACCAGATTCTTTAATTGAAAACACGCCTTTTACACTAACATATTCTAACGGAATCAAGCAAACTGCTTCTTTTCCTTTAAGCATTTCAAGTTCTTCAAAAGAATCTGTTTCCACACCCAACACCTTTAAGCCAAAAACACAATCGTTTCCTTCAACACCCTTTATTTCATACTGTAAAAAGAATCTTCCCAACTCAGTTGTATAAACACTTATTGACTTAACCGGCTTGCATTCTTTGGCACGTTGTTCAAAACAATAACTATTTTTTCCACAATCCTCTAAGAAATCGTCCATTCCGTTTGCCATTATTAGGTTTGTGCCAACAAGCACCATTGCACACACTATTGTAATAGCTGATAAAATTTTCAGGTTTTTATCCATCTTATTTCATTCCTTTTACTGTATTGTAGGCTTTTTCCAACTATACTAGTATTTATTGAAAAAGATATATTTTAAGCTTACTTATCTATAGGTACATCCATCAAAAAAATACCCTTTTTAACTGTTTTAGCTTTTTTCCTTTTAGGGTGATAGACAGAATGAATATCGCAGTTATTGGAACAGGATATGTTGGATTAGTTGCAGGAACATGTTTTGCAGATATGGGGCATGACGTCATATGTGTTGATATTGACAAAGAAAAGATAAAGGTACTAAATGACGGAAAGGTGCCGATTTACGAGCCAGGATTGGAAGAACTTATTGCAAAGAATAAGAAAAATATTGTTTTTACTACTGATTTTGATGACGCTGTTCAAAAAAGCACAGTTGTTTTTATTGCAGTTGGGACTCCTCCAAAAGCAAGCGGAGGAGCTGATTTAAGCTATGTTGAAAATGTTGCCCGTGGAATTGCTGCTGCTGCAAAAAAGCCAAAAATTGTTGTGGAAAAAAGCACTGTTCCTGTTCAAACCTGTGAAAGAATAATTCAGGTACTGGACTGCAATGATGGTGACGGTGATGGAAAATGCATAAAGCACATTGTTGTAAGTAATCCTGAATTTTTAAGAGAAGGAAGTGCAGTAGAAGACTTTTTGCACCCTGACAGAATTGTTATTGGAACAAATGACAAAAAGGCAAGAAAGATAATGGACGAATTATATGCTCCGCTAAAAGCAGAAATGGTTTTTACAGATATTAAAAGTGCTGAGCTAATAAAGCACGCAAGCAACAGTTTTCTTGCAACAAAAATTAGTTTTATTAATTCTGTTGCAAATGTTTGTGAAAAGACCGGTGCAGACATTGCAATGGTTGCAAAAGGAATGGGTCTTGACAAAAGAATTGGTCCAAGCTTTTTGAATGCAGGAATTGGCTATGGTGGTTTTTGTTTTCCAAAGGATGTAGAAGCATTTATTCAAATTTCTGAAAAAAATGGTTACAAGTTTAAGATTTTGGAAGAAGTTCAGGCAGTTAACAAATTCCAGAAAGAAAATTTTGTAAAAACAGTAGAAGATGCTTTGTGGAATTTAAACGGAAAAACAATTGGCGTTCTTGGCTTGGCATTTAAACCAAATACTGATGATATGAGGTTTGCACCAAGCATTGATATCATAAACGCTTTGGTAAAAGAAGGAGCAAAAGTAAAAGCATTTGACCCGGAGGCAATGGAGAGAGCAAAAACAATTCTTGGGGACAAAATAGAATACTGCAATGATGAGTATGCTGTTGCTGAAGGAGTTGATGCAGTGCTTTTCTTAACTGAGTGGAAAGAGTTTGTTGAAATTGATTTGGATAAAATGAAAAAGTCAATGAAAGGCGTTTTTGTTTTTGATGGAAGAAACATTTTTGACCCAAAGGAAATGAGGGCAAAGGGTTTCAAATACGAAAGCATTGGAAGGCTGTAAGGAATGGCAATTTCCAAAGAGGCTGATTGAATGAAAGTAATAATTCCTGTTGCAGGCTATGCAACAAGGCTTTATCCTTTAACTGAAAACAATCCAAAGGCATTGCTTGAAATTCAAGGCAAGCCAATTCTTGAACATATTTTAAAAAAAGTTGAAGAACTTTCTGAAGTAAGTGAAATTTTTGTTGTAAGCAATGCAAAATTTTTTGAAAACTTTAATGAATGGGTTAAGGGTTTTGAAAGCAGGATTCCAATAAAGGTTTTGAATGACGGGACGAAAAGCAATGAGGACCGACTTGGTCAGATTGGAGACATTCAGCTTGCAATTAAAGAATTTGATTCAGAAGACGATTTGCTAATTATTTCAGGAGACAATTTGTTCAATTTCAGCCTTGTGCCTGTTTACAATTTTTTTAAGGAAGAGAACGAGATAGTAAATGCATTGTATGACATTAAGGATATTGAGTCAGCAAAGCATCTTGGAGTAATGTCAATTGACCCTAAGTCTGGGTTGGTTGTTTCATTTGAAGAAAAGCCAGTTGAACCAAAGAGCACAAATGTTTCGTTGGGAATTTATTTTTTTCCAAAGGACAAAGTTAAGAAAATAAAGGCTTTTTTGGATAAGGGTGGTAAGGCTGATAAGATTGGTTATTTAATGGCTGAATTGACAGAGAAGAAAGGGCTTTATGGGTTTGTTTACTTAGAACAATGGTTTGATATAGGATTTAAGGCTGCTTTAGAGCAGGCTGAAAAGGAATTTGTTGAATAACTGATAAAAATTTGTATATTGGTGAATTGAAATGAAGACAATTGTTGTAGCAGGCGGAGCAGGTTTTATTGGAAGCCATTTGTGTGAAAGGCTTTTGAAAGAGGGAAACAGAGTAATTTGTGTTGACAATTTTGTTACAGGAAGCAAGAAAAATGTTAAGGCTTTTGAAAAGAATGAAAATTTTAATTTGTTAGAGCACGATATTACAAAACCTCTTGAAATTGATGAAGATATTAATCAAATTTACAATATGGCAAGTCCTGCTTCTCCGGTGGATTTTCCAAGAATTCCAATTGAAATTCTTTTAACAAGCTCTCTTGGTTTGAAAAATTTGGCTGATTTGGCTGTTGAAAAAAAGGCAAGAATTTTGCAGGCTTCAACAAGCGAAGTTTATGGAAATCCATTAGAACATCCTCAAAAGGAAACATATTTTGGAAATGTTAACACAATTGGTCCAAGAAGCTGTTATGATGAAGGAAAAAGATTTGCTGAAGCACTTTTGTCTGCTTATGCTAGAAAAAAAGGGCTTGATAAAAGAATTGTAAGAATTTTCAACACTTACGGTCCAAGAATGAGGCCAAATGATGGAAGAGTGCTTCCAAATTTTATAAATCAGGCGCTTGAAGGAAAGCCATTGACTGTTTACGGTGATGGAAGTCAGACAAGGTCTTTTTGTTTTGTTTCAGACGAAGTTGACGGGCTAATAAAGCTGATGAATTCAGATTATAAATTTCCATGCAATATTGGTAATCCAAACGAAATGACAATTAAAGAACTTGCAGAGTTTGTGATAAAAACTACTGGAAGTAAAAGCAAACTTGCGTTTAAATCATTGCCAGGAGACGACCCTGCAAAAAGAAAGCCAGATATTTCAATTGCAAAAAAGGAATTGGGCGGAGAACTAAAGGTTTCACTTGAAGAGGGTTTAAAGGAAACAATTGCGTTCTTTGAAGGGAAATAGTTTTTTTTTGATTCAAAATAGGTTTTTTTTATGCAGACTGTTGCAATAGTTGGATTGGGTTATGTTGGACTGCCTTTGGCCTGTCTTTGTGCAGAAAAAGGTTACAAGGTTTTTGGACTTGATTTGGACAAAGAGATTGTTGAAAGTACTAACAAAGGAATTTCGCATATTAATGACAAGGCTCTTGAAAAAAAGCTTGGAAAGCTCAAGGGAAAAATAATTGCTTCAACAGAAGCAGATTGCCTAAAAGAAGCAGAAATTGTTATTGTATGTGTTCCGACTCCTGCAATTGGTTCAAAGCCTGACTTAAAGCCTTTGGAAAATGCTTCAAAGACTGTTGCAAAGTTTTTGAAAAAAGGACTGCTTGTAATAATTGAGTCAACAATTTATCCAGGAACAGTTGAAGAAATTGTAAAGCCAATTCTTGAAAATGGTTTGGAATTAAGGGCTGGAGAAGATTTCTTTTTGGGCCATTGTCCTGAAAGAATTGATCCAGGGAATGAAGAATTTCCTATTGAAAAGATTCCCAGAGTTCTTTCATGCTTTTCATCAGAAGGAACGGAAAAGGCAAGAAAGTTTTATGCTTCAATAATTGATGCAGAAATAAATGTTTTGAAAAGCGTTAAGAGTGCTGAAGCAGTAAAGGTTGTTGAAAACACTTTTAGGGATGTAAACATTGCTTTTGTAAACGAGCTTGCCAAAAGCTTTGACAAAATGGGAATTGATTTGGCAGAAGTAATAAAGGGTGCAAGTACAAAACCATTTGGTTACATGCCTTTTTATCCTGGGCCAGGAGTCGGAGGGCATTGTATTGCACAAGACCCGTATTATTTAATTGACAGAGCGGAAAAAGCAGGTTTTGAACACAAATTTTTAAGGCTTGCAAGGAAAATAAATGAAGCCATGCCTGAATATGTTGTTTCAGTTGTTGAACAGGGCCTGGGTGCAAAAGGATTAAAACTTTCAGATGCAAAAATTGCATGCCTTGGTCTTGCCTACAAACCAAATGTTGATGATATAAGGCAAAGCCCTGCTGTTAAGATAGTTAAATTGCTTGAAGAAAAGGGGGCAAAATTAAATGTCTTTGATCCTTTTCTTCCAAAACTTTCAAACACTGTTTCACTTCGGGAAGCTGTTAAGGGCACAAACTGCCTTTTGCTTTTAACCAATCACAATGTTTTTGTAAAAGAGCTGTCACCTGATTTTATTAAGGGGATTGGAGTAAAACTTGTTGTTGATGCAAGAAATGTGCTTGATAAAGACGGAATAACCAATGTAGGTATTATTTACAAGGGCATTGGAAGATAAAGTTGGTTGCAATGGCTTCTGAAAAAAAACTTAAGCTGGCGTTTATTTCAAAATATGTTCTGTCACCAGAGCGAATTTCCGGAACAGGTAATTTTTCCTATTACCTTTGTAGGGAATTAAACAAAAAAACCGATTTGACTGTTATAATTGGAAAAAACAAGACCTTTGAGCAAAGTCCTGACAAAAACTTTAAGTTTGAAAGAACCGGATTTCCTTTTTCTTTAAGGTCTGGTTTGATTGCAAGAAAGTATGGAAAAGACGTGGTTGTTTTTTGTAGCGGTATCACTGGTTTGAATTTGCTTGCCTTATATCTTGTCTTTTTGAAAATTATTCTTGTTGGAAGAAAGCTTATTTTGTTCCAGCTTACAGAACCAGACCTTAAGGGGAATAGTTTCCTGTTCAGGCTTGTTGTTCCTTTTGTGAAAAAAATAGTTTGCACTAACAGGGTTATTGAAGAGCACTTTGGAAAAATTGCTTTTGGAAAAACTGCATTAGTTTATCCAGGCATTGACACAAATAAAATAAAGCCAATTGCAAGGCCTGCAAACAAAAAGCCAAGGATTGGATACTTTGGCTATTTCTTAGATGACAAAGGGCCTGACAAGCTTGTGGCTGCATTTAAAAAAGTCAAGCCAAATGCAGAGCTGTTTATTGTTGGAAAAAGCAAAAATGATACTAAAATTGAAAATACAATGTTGCAAACAGCAAAAAATGACCCGAACATAAAGTTTTTTGGTTATCAAGATAATGTTTTGAAAATGATGAACACCTGTGACATTATAGTTTTTCCTTTTAGATGGTCAAAATGTGTTCTTGGACTGGCTTTAACAGCAATTGAGGCAATGGCTTTGGAAAAAGCAGTAATTGTTTCAAACGTAAGCGTTCTTACTCCGCTTATTGAAGACAAAAAGAATGGTTTGGTTTTTTCAACTGATAAAGAATTGGAGCAGGCGCTCTCTTTGCTTTGCAAGAATTCTGCTTTGAGAAAAAAGCTAGGGGTTGCTGCAAGAAAAACTGTAAAAGAAAAATTTAGTGTTAGTTCTGTTTCAAAAGATTTTTTGCAAGTGTGCAATAAGGTGGCTGAAGGATTATGACTTTTAGAACAAAGCATAAAACTGCTTCAATCGAAAAAGGCGCCTTTTACATGTTTATTTCAAGGTTTGTCTTTTTTATTTCAGGCTATGCTCTTATGTTTGGTTTGGGTCGTTTTCTTTTGGCTCCTGCCGAATTTGGAATTTTTGGAGTAATCCTTTCAATTGTTTCACTTGTCAACATTGTTTTAATAACCGGGATACAGCAGGCTGTTTCAAAATTTGTTTCAGAAACTCCTGCAAAGGCCGGACAAATTTTAAGACAGGCTTTGAAACTACAGTTTGTTTTTTCCATATCAGCTTTTCTTTTGCTTTTTTTCCTCTCAGACTTTCTGGCACAGCTTTTGAATGAGCCAAGTATTGGATTCTACTTAAAGATTGCGGCATTTGTTCCATTGTTGAAACCTTTTTCTTCAGCAATGAACGGTTATCTTAATGGTTTAAAGAGGTTTAAGGCACAGGCAATTTTTACAAGTGTTTACAGATGTTTTAGAGCCATTCTTCCAATTGCTCTTGTTCTTTTGGGCTTTTCTCTTTTCGGAGCCTTTGCAGGTCTTGGTCTCACCTCCTTTGTTGTGCTTATTTTGGGTGCTGTTTTTATTGGCATTGGAAAAAAGGGCTTTTATTCAAAGAAAAAAATTCTTTTGTTTTCTTTACCGATTGTTTTCTATGTTTTATTGCAGAATTCTTTTTTCAGCATTGACCTTTTGTTCCTAAAGGCGCTTGTTACTGGTCCAAACAGCAGTCTTTTTGCAGGTTATTATACTGCTGCACAAACTCTTGCAAAGCTTCCTTTGGAACTTGCAGTAACTCTTTCGATTGTTCTTTTTCCGCTGGTTTCTGAAACGGTTTATTCCAAAAATCTTGAAAAATCAAAGTTTTATATAAAAAGTGCTTATAGATATGCCTTTATTGCTGTTGCGCCTTTTGCAGTGATGATTGCTACAACTGCACAGCCTCTTATTTCTTTTATTTTTGGAAATGAATATGTTTTGGGTGCAGTGCCTTTGGCAGTGCTTTCAATTGCTTTTATTTTTATGACCTTGTTTGTTATTTCTGAAACAATTATTACTGCAAAAGGAAATCCTTCAAAGGCTGCTGTGCTTGCATGCGCAGCATTAATTGTTGACATTGTTCTTTTGCTTATTTTTGTTCCTGCCTTTGGACTTTTTGGAGCAGCTCTTTCTTCACTTATTGCAATGTTTTTTGCAGCAGTTATTTCAATTTCCTATGTTTTCAGGCATTTCAAAATATTTCCATTCAAAAGTATTACAAGAACATCTCTTGCAGCCTGTGTTGTTACAATAGTTTCTGTTTTCATTCCTGCTTCAGGTTTTTTGCTGTTTGGAAAGTATATTGTATTGACTCTTGTGTTTGCTGCAGCCATGTTTTTGGTCGGCGAGTTTAAGAAATCGGATTTGCAGACTTTTAAAAAGATGGTTTTTTAATTTTGAAGATAATTTTTTACTTTGAAGTCAATTAAATTTTTTTTATTTCTTTTGTCGGATTTCCTACAACAACAGTGTTTGCCGGAATGTCTTTCACTACTACGCTTCCTGCTCCAATCATTGCATTTTCTCCGATTGTAACGTCGCAGAGAATTGTACTGTTTGCTCCTATTGACGCTCCCTTTTTTACAATTGTTTTTCCTACTTTCCAGTCAGAGTTTGATTTAACTTCTCCGCTTTCACTGCATGCTCTTGGTTTTTTGTCGTTTACAAAACAAACATGCGGTCCGATAAAAACATTATCTTCTATTATTACTCCTTTTGGAATAAATGCACTGGCTTCAATTTTGCAGTTGTTGCCTATTTCAGTATTTCCAACTTCTGCAAACATTCCAATTATACAGTTGTCTCCAATTTTGCAATTAAACAGATTTGCTGGTTCGTAAACCTTTGTGTTTTTTCCAAGTGTTACTCCTTTTTTTTCCAATTCAATCAATCCTCCGATATATTTAATTCAGTACAATCTTATTCTGTTCTTATTCTGTTTTGCTATCAACTTCTAACGCAATCTTTAATGCATCAACTGCCTGTTTTGTTGTTACTTCGGGTTCACTTCCTTCTTTTATTGATTTAATAAAGGAAACGAGTTCTTTTTTCAAAGGCTGTTCTTTTTCTACTGCAATTTTTTCTTCGCTTGGAGCAAACTTTACGACAAAATCTTTAAAGCTGTCAGTTTCTATATTGCAATTGCTTTCAAACATTGTTATTTCCTGTGTAATGTAATCCATTTCTGCATAACCTTTTGATCCTGTTATATTCATCTTTCTGATTTTTACAGGAGTTATCCAGTTTACTTGTACAACAGCAGATGTTTTTCCATATTTCATAAAAATGTCAGCGTAATCTTTTTTGTTTCCTGTAACTGCTTTGCCGCTGTTTGCACTTACCTTGTCAGGAAGTCTTTCCAGCAAATAATTGATGATGTCAATGTCGTGAACTGCAAGATCTATTATTACATTTGCGTCTTTTATTTGCGGTGGATATATTCCAACACGTCTTACAATAATTGAATTTATTTCTCCAAGTCTTCCTGATTTTATGAGCTTTTTAAGTGCTATTACTGCTGGATTAAATCTTTCAATATGTCCAATTGTAAGTTTTACTTTGTTTTTTTCAGAAGCTTTAATAATTTCTTCTGCATCTTCAATTGTTCCTGCAATTGGTTTTTCAATAAGTGTATTTATTCCTTTTTCAATGAAAAAAATTGCAACCTCTTTGTGTTTTTTTGTCGGAACAACTATTGAAACAATATCCAGTTTTTCTTTTTCAGCAAGCTCTTTGTAATCGCTGTAAAATTTGCAGTTGAATTCTTTTGCAGTCTTTTCGCCTTTTTCTTTATCAATATCTGCTACTGCCACAAGTTCTATTTCATCAAGTTCAAAATAGTTTTTGGCATGAAAAAAGCCCATATTTCCTGTTCCTATTACTGCTGCTTTTAGTTTTGTCATTTTTCAGAAAACTCCTTTATTTTGAGTACAATTTGTTCAAGCTCTTTTGTTTCAAGCTTTGGCTGTACTGGAAGACTAATAACCTGTTCTGAAACTGTTTCTGCTATTGGTAAATCTCCTTTTTTGTAAC
>DAOWAC010000020.1 GCA_030634785.1 Chloroflexota bacterium
ATTTGAACCAATGAACGGCAAAAAAAGAGAAGAAGTACTAAAAGAAAAAGGCGCAATAATAATTGCAAGCAGCGGAATGCTAACAGGCGGAGCAAGTTTGGATTACTTCCAAAGAATGGCAGAAGATGCAAACAACTGCATGGTTTTTGTAGGATACCAAGGAGAAGGAAGCTTGGGAAGAAAGGTTCAAGGCGGACTAAAGATGCTTCCAAGAACAGACGAAAAGGGAAGAACAAAAGCCCTAAATATAAATATGAGAATTGAAACAATTGACGGCTTCTCAGGCCACTCAGATATAGACCAACTTTTGGCATATGTAAGAAACCTAAAACCAAAGCCAAAAAAGATTCTGATAAACCACGGTGAAAGAACAAGAGCAGCAGAATTTGCAAGAGCACTAGGAAACAGATTCAAACTCAACGCAAGCTCGCCAAGCAACCTTGACGCAGTAAGATTAAAATAGCACTATTTCTCTAAACAAGACAATTTACAAGACCCCAAAAAAACAAAATATACATAACGCCATTTTTTGAAAAATTTTTAGAAATTTAAAAATTCAAAAAAAAGGCAAGTATACATAAAAATAAAGGCTAAATTGGACTCTATTTCACGATATAAGGTTATATTTTTTTACATACATAAAAAAAAGCCCAAATTGGGCTTTTTGAAGCGAAAAGTATTTATAGGGGGTCGCGTATAATAATAGTGCTTTGCGAAGGGATTAAGATGAGGATAAATGAAAGCCATTTTGAAGTGGCTGAATTAAGTTCGGAAAAGGCATCTGAGCTAGGCAAGACTCTAAGCAAAGGGGGCATTACCAAGTCTGACAGCGAAACTGCTTTTCCCAAGAAGTGTCGGCGGTAATGCCCTTTCACCCCTATTAAACTACTTAGCTGTGCTTTTAGCCCATTTAATTCCCTTTTAAATTCTTTTTCTAGACAAATTCTTTTATATGCGCATTATAATTACAGGCAGCCCAGGAGTTGGAAAAACAAGTGTTGCAAAAACACTTGGAAAAAAACTTAATTGTCAGGTTCTTAATGAAAAACAGTTTGCTTTGGAGGAAAAAATCGGCAAATGGGATTCTAAAGAAGATGAACTTGTTATTCCTTTAGTACCATATGCAAAGGCCTTAGATAAGCTTTTTTCTGAAAAGAAAAATGTAATAATTGAAGGTCATCTTTTATGCGAATTAAGAGCAAAACCTGATTTTATTGTTTTGATAAGAGTGCATCCTGAAGTGCTTGAAGGAAGGCTACATTCAAGAAATTATTCAGAAGAAAAGGTCCAGGACAATGTTTTCTGCGAAGGAATTGATTATTGTAAAAAGAAGGTTTTAAGAAATTACCCAGAGAAGAAGATTATAGAGGTCGAAAGCAGGAAAAGTATAAAAGAAACATTGGACAAAATAATAATGGAGTTAAAGGAAAAAGGAGCCAAATTATAAAAAATTTGGATTTAGAAAAAAGGGGAAAGTTATGAATAAGTGGATTTTTATTATTTTAATATTGCTTTTTGCAAGTCCAATAGCTTTTGGAGAAATTGTCTTTGAAAGAAACTTTGGAGAAATGGGTTATGAAAGCCTGCTTGTAGAAGGACCACGAGAAACAGAATGTTTTGAGGCAGAATTCTTATATCCCCAGAATATTGCAATAGAAAGTAATGAAATATATCCTATTGCATCAATTGGTATAGAAATAGGACCAGTACAAACAGGAAAAATAGATGTGAATGCCTTTTTGAATGAAGAACAGATTGCTAATTTCTGCCTGGAAGACTTCAAATGTGAAGAAGAAAAGTGCTGGGAAAGACTTGAATTGCCAAAAGATTTACTGCTTGAAGAAGAGAATTCACTACAAATATGCCTTGGAACAGGCAATAGTATAACAAGCATAATGCTTGACAAAAACTCAGGAATAGGACTTTACAAAGCAGCTGATTTCTCAGAAGAAGATTCCTTTGTCACAACAGCAGAAAAAACAGATTTAGTAAAAGGCGAAAAAACAACAATAAAGATACTTCTACATAATCAAGGTAGTGCTGCAACAAATGTAAAAGTAGAATTTGCAAGACCTTTGGCAGATGATAAAAATGCCTTTTCAGTTGTTGAAGGAGATACATATTACACAGGCGAAATAGGACCAGGACAGGAAATTGAACTTGAGTATATTGTAAAACCAAGAAGGGCAGTGCATATGACTTTGCCCCCTGCAATTGTTTATTTTGAAAATCCTTTTGGAGAAACTGAATCAAAATTTGGAAATCTTGTTGAATTGGATGTAAGAGAACCTGAAAGAAAAATTGAAGCATTTGTTGTAAAAGAGGTTGAAAATGCAATGGTTGGACAGCCAATTAAAATGAGACTTGCTGTGAAAAATGTCGGAAACGATTCTCTTTACAGTTTGAGTACAAGCATGGAGTCAGATGCTGAAATAATTCAGCAGGAAACCCAAATAGAGGTTTTGCAACCGAAGGAAACCAAGTATTTGAATTTTACCATTAACAGCAACAAAGCCGGAAAATTCCCAATAGGGTGTACAATAACCTATACAGATGTCAATGTTTCAGAAAGCAAGTGCCAAAACAGCTTTGCAGAATTTATACAACCAGAAATAAATCCAATCATTTACATAGCAATTATATTTGCTATAATTGCAATTGGAATTTATATATACATTATGAAAACAGAGTAATTAAAGAAAAGCTTATTTCAAGACAATTAAAGAAAAGCTACTTTTTCTTCAGCACAAACAGCACTATTGCAAGAAGCAGGGGAATGACCAAAAATCCTAACTCAGGAACAGCACTAGTTCTAGGAGGCCCCAACACATTCAAATATTCTACATCCATGCTGTCAGGAACTGCAACAGCAACCTGGGAAGCGGTAGCAATAACCTCATAATTTCCAAAATCCCAAGTACTTAACACAGTAAAAGGAATTTCGAAAGGAACCGGAGACGAGCCAACAGGCAATTGAAGCGACTCATTAACTGACATAGACACACTAGACAAATCCTTCACACTTATTCTAACAACAGAATCCTCTAAAACAGTTCCCAAATTCACAACTTCAACCAAAGCATTAACAGTAACAGGCAACGTTACAGTAACAGGATTGGTGTCCAACACAAACGAAACAATCTGGAACTCGGCAGTAGCAGGAACAGCAGAGCAAACAGGGTCAACTATACAAACAGGAGGGAGTCCTGTATCATCACATTTTTCATTCGCTCCACAATCAGCTTTAATAATCCATCCATTGTCAACAGTATTTCCAGTACAGGTTTCAGCATCTCCACTGCAATACTGTGTAAAAGACTGCTCTTCAACATTATCACCACAAGCCATTCCACTACACCGCTCACCAGCAACAGAACTATCACAAACAGTTGTAACAGGCTCAAAAAAGCCAGCAGCCGAACAACAAATCTCAGCAAGATTACATTCAGGAACAAGCCCACAAACACACCCAACCTGACACAGCCCAGGACAAGCAACATCATTAGAACCATCACACACTTCATCAAAACCACTGCCGTTTGGAGCCTGAACAATGTCATCTCCACAACAACCTAACGGATTGCAGTCAGGATCCTCAATAGCAGTACAGCCAGCAGGACAAACACCGTCACAGAAACCATCTGTAACGCAAACAGGAGCAGCAGGACAGACACATCCTGCCTGACAGCTGCCAGCACAGGCACTAGTGTTATTCCATCCGGTGCAGATTCCGCAATCGCTTGGACAGGTGTAACAGGCTTCAGAAGCAGGATTGCAGATGCCATCACCGCAAATTCTTAAGAAAGGATAACTGTCATTGGTTACGCTGTCAATGCTCCAAATGTTTTCAGTGCCGTTTACACTTTCTCCGACAAAATCCCAGCCTGCAGCAGTGAAAGTGGATTCTGTTTGCATCTGAGGAGTTGTTTTTCCTGCAATGCCAGTACAAGGAATACCCCAATCATAATAACAACCTATATTTATCAGGGAAGTTCCCTCATCCCAGAATAAACCGGAATAGCTTCTGTCACGACTGGCTCCAAATAAACCTGCATGCCCTGTAAGAGGGACTATCTGGTTTGTTACAGCGTAAGAGTTGCTAATTGAATCCCTAAGGCTGTATCCAACAAGACCACCTATGTGAGCAAGTGCTGTATTATATATGCTTCCTTTAAAATAAGAGTTACTAACTGAATTGTCTTTGCTTTCTCCAATTAGTCCTCCAACATAACCAGAATCACCACGTACATTTACTGTAGAATAGGAATTGCTAACTGAACCATTCTCACTATAACCAACTAGCCCGCCTACCCTACTGACCCCACGTATACTTCCTGTAGAATAAGCGTTGCTAACTGAACTATTCTCACTATAACCAACTAGCCCGCCTGAAGAACTGCCCCCAAATAAATTCAAATTTAACAAGCCTACATTCTTAATTTCAGCATTGTCAATTATGGCAAAGAGACCCATTGGAGTTCCAACATTAAAATTTGAATACAGATTATTTATCTCAAAGCCCTTTCCGTCAAAAGTCCCGTTGAAGGTGCCACTACCAGTTCCGATTGGTTTAAACCCTAAAAAAACTCCTGAGCTTGCTGGAATTTCATTCCAAGTATTTGTTACACCGCAAGGAATGTTACCTGTCAAAACATAATCTCCGTTAAGAGGTCCTGTTGTAGTTCCAATGCCCTGCAATTCCTCACAAGTACTAATCTTTATTGAACCACTGTCATCACATTCCTCGTCTGTCCTGCCAACAATTCCCTGCTGGACCCAGCCATCTGCACAACAGCCCTTGTCGCTGCAATCAGGATCATCAGCGACAGTACAATTAGCAGGGCAAACACCGTCACAGCCAGTTGGAACACAAACAGTAGCAGCAGCGCTGCCTGCCAGCAAAACAGAGAAAATCAAAACTGTTAGAATGCACAAATGTTTCTTCATTTTCAAGTAGTTTATTGTCTTTTATTATATTTAAAACTGATTAATAGCAAAAAAAAGAATTTTTACCAATTGCTTTCAATCTTTTTTACAAGCTCTTCTTTTTGCTTTCCGTCTTTTTCTTTTTTGAATCTTACAAATAGAACAAGACCTGCACAGGCTGCAATTGGAATGGCAAGGATTGGAAGGTTTAACCCAGTAGCCGTTGGAGGAAGTGAAAGCAATGCGGTCGCATTTTTTGATTCGGTAATTGATTCAAGATAGCTTCCGTTAAGCAAAAGCTTTTCGGCATTTTCAAGACGTTTCTTTGCATCAGGATTATCAGGATTAGTATTGAATATTTCTGCCGCACTATTAAATGAAACAACTGCATCTTCCTTGATTTGAGAAAAGGCATTTGAAAGGCGTGAAGAAATTTGTTCTGCTTCCAAAAGCTTTACATTAAGTTGTTCTGAAAATTGGCCTGATTTCTTTAAGGCATTATCAATATCACCTTCCACTACAAGCTGTTGAAAATCCTGCAATTGTTTTTTTCCAAAAAATGATTTAAGACTGTTAATATTAAGCCTTAGTTTGTCAAATTCTTCTCTCGTAATTGGAAGAATGTATTTTGAAGAAATTATTTCCTCATCCGAAATATTGGAAAAAATTGTGTCAAGTAAAACAAGAGTTTCATCAGCAGAAGATATAAAAAATTGAAGAGAATCGATTTTTTCAGAAATTTTTATTGTTTCAGCAATATCCTGAATTTGCTGAACACTATTAGAAGAAGGAATGGAAACAGGAAAAAGGGTATTTGTGTCAATTGTTTGCAGGATATTAATTTGTTCCGGCACAAAAGAATTTTCTACACTCTTTGAAAAGCACAGTATTGTTTTGCCTTGCGGCAGACCGTTGAGATCAAGAGAAATTGTTTTCCCATCCGTTTTAAAGGAAAGAATGTTTGGGCTAAAGGCAATAATTGTTTCCGAATTTTTGTCAAAGGGAATGTGCATTGTTAAAGGACCTTTTGTTGCGTAAGGAAAGGTATTGTCAAGTTCTATTTCAATAGACTTATCTGTTTCAATTATTGAAGCATTTTCTTCCACAAAAGAATGGATTGCGACAGTGAGAGTTTCTTCAAGCAAAGAGATGAATTCTGAAAGGCTTTGCCCAAGATCTGGAAGCAGTGGAAGGGCTTTTTCAAAAATTAGTTTTTGGTTTGAAAAAAAGTCTTCAAAATAGGCTTTTTGCGAGTCGATGTTTTTCATTTTTGTTTTGGAAACAAGGTCTTTTGATTCTGCAATTTCTATTGCTAAAAGCATTTGTTTTGCTTGAGAAAATTGTTCTTCTATTTTGGTTATTGAGGATTGGTTTTGGAGAAATTCTCGCAAATCTGTTTCAAGCGAGGTGCAGATTCTTTTAACTGATTCAATGTCAGTATAAGGCTGTTCAATGTTTTTTAGGTTAAGAAATCTTAGGGTAAAATCGTCAAAAGAAATTCCACTTGATTTACTGCTTTCAAGGCTTTTGTTAAGAAAAGAAAGACAGTCTTCAAGCTCTGTTTCTTCAAGCAATTGATATTCTTCAAAGTTTTGTAATGCAAGAGAAAACCTTGAAAATTCGTTAACCATTTCATTGCATTGGAACAGTTTTTGTTCTTGGTCTTTTGCCTGTTTAAACAAAGCAAGTTTGAATTTGGCTCTTGCTTTTAGGTCAGAAGCTGTTGAAATATAATCAAGTGGCAGGGAAGCCTGTTCAAGCTCTTGTTTAATAAAATCGGCTCTTTCATTGCAAAGCACCAGTAATCCTCCAAGAACTTCATTTTTTAGGTATTCAGAATTTTCTTTAAGGAAAGCAATCTCTGCATTCAATTCCTTTAATGATTCTGCCTTTTTGCCAAGGCTTAGATTGTTTAAGGAATCCTGCTGTTGAAGCAGGACAAGTTTTTGTTTTAATTCAGAGAGCTTTGCATTGGACTTTTTCCTTAACTCTCCAAAGTCTCTGATACTGTATTTTTGTGAAGAAACAGTACTTTTCTGGTCAAGACCAGAGTAAAGTTTTTGAAAAAATTCACTGTCAAAACCTGCATAATTTTCTGAAAGAAGTGAATTAATGCCGGCCTCTGCTTCCTTAATACCTTGTATTGCACTTACTTCAAGTTCTGCATTCCTTTGGATTAGTTGCTTTCGGTGCAGTGCATTTTGTTCAATTAGGTCTGAAAATTTTGTAAGACAAGTGTTTCCTGTGCCCATAAAATTGTTGTAAATTTGCAAAAACTGGAATGCTGGAATCTTTTCAAGGTTGGAAATAGCATTTTCTTTAGTAAAAAGGTTTGCAAGATAGGAAACAAAGTTTGGAAGCAGTGGGTCAATAAAAGGAATTTTGAATTCAGTGTTAAGGTATTTTGCAAGATATGAAGAAGGCTGGTTTAGAATGGAAAAAATGTTTGATTCGCTTACAATGCTTTGATCAAAACCTGTTGAGGAAGTAAGGAATGTAAAGCTTTCTGTTTGGCGCAGGTAAAAACAGGAATAGCTTTCATTGCTTTGGCAGGTTTTGGGATTTGAAAGCTGGCTTAGGTTTAATGAAAGCAGTGCTAAATCGTTAAACAGGGGTTCTTCTTTTGCAAGCCTTATTTCTTCTTGTTTAAGGTCTTCAAATTCCAGTAAAAGAATTGCAAAACTTTCCTTGTTTGCTAAATTGCTGAATTCAAAAGCCTTTGATATATTATGAGTTAATTCATTCAATTGGAAAATAAGTCCAGTAATGTTTTTGTTAGTATTGCAAATGTTATGAATTTCCGAAATGTTTTTTCTTGCCTTGTTGAAATAAAGCCAGCTTAGAGAAGCATTATTTTTGTAAGTATAAAGCCTGCTTCTAACTTCGCTACTGAAAACACTTTGGTCAAATGAAAAAAATTCTGATTCAATCTTGGAAAAGCATTCCTTTTCATTACTGCATTCAGGTACAAAAGCATAGCTTTTTTCAGTTAAATCAAGGCAGTAAAACCTCTGCTCAGGACTTAAAGAATCAACACAGCCACTTAAAGCAAGCAAAAGAGAAATTGCAAGCAATGGCAACATTATTTGCTTTGGCATAAAAAAACCTGCTTTCTGCAAAGCTTTTAAATCAAGCAAAAAATTCGGCAAAAAACGAAGTTTAAAAAAAGATGGGCGAAATAAATTATTATGGGATTTGCAAAGGGAAAAAAGAACAGGGCAAGCGTGAGCAAGAAATCCAGAGGCCCGAGACCGAGAAGGGCAGTTAAAGCCCTGAAAAGGCAGAACGTACTTTTTAAAATCGCCCAAGAAAATGGCGCAAAGATTGTAGGAGGGGGAGCAGTAGGACTCGCAGTCACAGGCGTTGCACTTGTAGCGAAAGGACATGCAGTACCAGGCATTGTGTTTACCGGAAGCAGCCTTGTTATAACATATTTCAAGAAACCTTTACAGTATGTTGGAGAAAAATCGTTTGAAAGATTCATAGCAGGTATTATTGGAAGGCCTGCGCTTGCAAAAAGGATTTCAAAGGGAAAAAAACGGCTGGAAACCAGAGCCATTATGACTGTGGCAAACCTGCCTTTTATGACAAAAGGAGAGATGAAACAATTTTGCAGGCACAATAAGTTGATGGAAAGGAATCTGGTCAATTTTAAAGACTTCAGGTGCTTTTCCACGAAAGAGTTGAAGGCATTCAGGTCTGAGAAAAACAGCGTAAAATCGAAAAAAATGTTTGAAGAGATACTGGAGCAAAAATCTGAGATAACAAGCATTGCAATTGAAGAACCGGAGCTTACATCGCTTGCCTTCAGGGAAATATTTAAAAGCATGGGAATTAATGGTACTTCAAGGAATTTGGCCAAAAGCCTTGTTGAAGGAATTATTATAAGGCATTCAAAAAAAGCCGAAGCAGATATTGTAGTTAACAATAAAAAAACAGGCGGAATAAAATCGATTAAGATTGTTTTTTTCAGTGAAAAGGACAGGCATTGGGGTATGCACAAAACGGTAGAGGATATAAAACCCGAAAAGAAATAAAGATGGTGCTTATGTCGGAAAAACTTTCATTAAAACAGGGAGAAAAACTTGTAAAGCTTGCAAGAAAAAGTGCAGAATATTCAATTGCTTCAGGAATTGGATTAGGGGAAACATGCGATGACAAAGAGCTATTGGAAGAAAGAGGAGTTTTTGTTACACTGCATTCTTATCCAGGAAAAGAACTCAGAGGATGCATTGGAATGCCTTATGCAGTAAAACCATTATGGGGAGCTGTTTTGGAAATGGGTGTTGAAGCATCAATCCACGACCCACGGTTTCCTCCAATGACAGGAAAAGAACTTGGAGAAACAATTGTTGAAGTAAGTGTTTTAACACAACCGAAAGAAATCTTGTGCGAAAAGAAAAAGCTTCCAAAATTTGTAAAAATTGGAGAAGATGGATTAATTATTCAAAGAGGAAATCATACAGGATTGCTTTTGCCACAGGTTACAACAGAACAAAAGTGGGATGCTGAAGAATTCCTAAACCAATGCTGTGTTAAAGCAGGATTAATGGAAAACATGTGGCAGTCAAAGGAAACAAAAGTTTTCAAATTTCAGGCACAAATTTTTTCAGAAATTGAACCAAAAGGCGAAATTGAAGAATCCTAAATCTGATAAATTAGTCTACTCCAAGACACTGATTTAATTGGAATTTACAAACCTGTAGGTCGCCGTCGCATTCAACAAAACGCTCGTCCAAAACATTCTTTTGAGTAATGCATCTTGCATACTTTTCTTCAACAGTTTCACCATACAATGGCTCTATTACAAAATGCTGAATTGCCATTCCAACAATAAGAATACTAAGAACCATAACTAAGACAAGAATCTGCTTTTTTGAAAAGCCCTTTCCCTTTTTCTTCTTCTCTCTCGTAGCATCTTCTTCATTATCATCAGACATAAAAAATCACAAAGAATAAATGCAATTTAAGTATTTATACTTTTGCTGTTATCTTTTTTGGATTCTTTTTCTTGGAGAG
>DAOWAC010000153.1 GCA_030634785.1 Chloroflexota bacterium
AGCAAGCTCATTATTCTTTCAGCAAAGCTCGTCAAAAAAATAGTTTTCAAGTTTTTTTTCTCCAAGTACTACACTTGCTTCTGCTGGATTTATTATTGGCTGCCTGAAAAGTGAACTGTCATCAAAAGCAATTCTTGGACAGGCAGTGCTTACAATTGCTTCAATATTTATTCCTGCAATATAATCTGGAATAAGCAAATTGCTTGTAAAAATATAAGCTTTTTTTCCTTTTGCTTCAAACTTTTTCTTCAATTGCATTGCAAGTTTCATTCTTTCCTGTCCTTTTTTTGTACAAACCCAAATGATAATGCTTTTTGCCTGTTTTGCTTTTTCAATCATTGCAATTCGTTTTCTCAAAAACAAATCTTTTTCCTGTCCAATTTCTTTTACTTCTTTTTGAACCGGTTCAGCAATAAAAACAGGTTTTTTTGCAGCAAAGCTTAATCCAATCGGATGAAACAAACCGTCTCCAACAAATGCAATTGCTTCTGCTTTTCCTTCAACTGCTTTTACTCCACTGTAATTGCATCCAAGAACCTGTCCTTTTTCAACATTTTTTCCTGAGCCTTCAAAAACCTCAAATCCTTTTTTTACAAGCTCTTTTTTTACAATGGTTCTGTGTTTCTTAAATTGAATTGTTGAGCATAATATAATTTTTTTAATATTTTTTTCCTTAAGTTTGTCTCCAAGTTTGGTTGCAAGAAATGCCATTGCTTTTTTGTCTGCTTTGTATTCGATTGGAATGTAAACTGTTGGAAGGGATTCATTTGAAACAAATTTTGTATGACCAAAGTGTATTATCAAATCCATTCCAAGTTCTTTTGATGCAACATCTTTGATTCCGCATGCTCCAAAGCATGGGTCAACAAAGGAAATAGTATTTGCACCTGTCTTTTTTTCTATTTCTTCAGCAATGCTTGGCAATCTTGGCTTTATCCCCTCAGGAATTTGTAAGGCAACATTTTTTGCCTTTCTTTTTTTTATTTCCTGCACTGCCTTGTTTAAATCAAATTCTATCATAAAAAGAATTCTTGCCAAAGGCATTTTATAAAATTATCCTTTGCGCTCCATTCCCAAAATAAGCTTTTTTTCTTCTACTAGTGCTGTTTCTCTTACAATTTTTACTGCGTCAATGTTTGCTGAAATGCTGTCAATTCCAAACTCGACCAAATGTTTTACCATTTTTGGTTTGCTTCCTGCCTGTCCGCAAATGCTTGTTACAACATTTTTCTCCCTACATTTTTTTATCACGTGCTTGATACTTCTTAAAACTGCAGGATGCAATTCTGTGAATATTTTTTGAATGTGTTCGTTGTTTCTGTCAACTCCTAAAGTAAGCTGTGTTAAGTCATTTGTTCCAAATGAAATAAAGTCAATTCCTTCTTCTAAAATTTCATCAATTCCCCAGACTGCTGCAGGTGTTTCAACCATTACTCCGAATTGTGTTTTTTTTCCTGGTTCAAGTCCTTCTTCTACTGCGATTTTTTTTGCAGTTTTTACTTCTTCAGAACTTTGTACAAATGCAAGCATTACTCCTACATTGTCAAGTCCTTCGCTGTGCAATTCTTTGATTGCTCTGAATTGTGCTCTTAATAATTCAGGCATGTCCAAATCACGTCTTATACCATGCCATCCAAGCATTGGGTTTGCTTCTTTTGGTTCGTTTTCTCCTCCTTCAAGTCCTCTGAACTCGTCTGTTCTTGCGTCAAAGGTTCTGTACCATACTGGTTTTCCTTTGAAGAGTGATGCAACCTTTTTTACTCCTTCTTTAACGACTTTTGTAAGCTCTTCTGATTTTCCGTTTCTTATAAATTCTGCAGGGTGTTTTCCAGACGAGGTAATCATATGTTCTGCTCTAAGTAATCCAACTCCGTCGGCTTCTGTTTTTGAAGCTGCTTCTGCTGCATCTGGTAATGCTACATTTACTTTAATCTTTGGAGCAATTTTTTTAAGCAAGTCAATAATTTTTTCTCCTTCTTCTTTTTGTTCTTCTTTTGGCATGTCTTCTGCCTTTTTTTCTCCAAATTCTTTAACTATTTCTTTTGCTTCTTCTGGTGCCTTTTCCATTATTTCATTTCTTTCCTCTTCAACCCTTTTATTAAATTCTTTTTCTTCCTGTTTTGCCTGATTTTCTTCTACACCAGGCGCTTCTTTTTTCACTCCTTCTTTTAGTTTTTCTTCTATAACATCTTCAACTGGTTC
>DAOWAC010000164.1 GCA_030634785.1 Chloroflexota bacterium
GGCAATTTCACCGCATGTTCCTGGTTTGTAATTCGGAGGATCCAACTGCATAAATGTCAGACCGCCCTGTTCGTTTATTTTTTCAAGAATTTTTTTGTAAATTTTTCCCTCATCCAAGTAAAACACCCTGATATTTTTTGTGTTAATACCTTATAAAAAGGTGTTTGTCGCCATTTTAATCATCTTTTTCAGATGCATGCCATTCTTTTCTTCTCCAAGCAAAACAGGACCATGTCCGGGAAAAAGCACCTTAAAGGGTGTTTTTTGCAGTTTTTTAAGGCTTTCAACAAGCTTTGGGCCTTTTCCAGAGGGTAAATCAGCCCTTCCAAAGCCATCTACAAACAGGCAATCTCCTGAAAAAAGAACTTTGTTTGGTTCAAGCAAAAGACAAATACTTCCACCAGTGTGGCCAGGACAATGAATTACTTTAAGGAACATTCCACCAAGATCAATTTCCTGCTTGTCCCTTAAAAAAAATGAAACTTTTGGCAATTCCGTTTCTGGAAAAAATTGAAGACAAGCAAAATCTTCATTTCCTGCATTAATGCTCTTCCCGTCCTTTTCATGCATTGCAATTTTTGCATTTGAAAAAAGAGCATCGCAACCAAAATGGTCAGCATGACCGTGTGTATGAATTATTAGAGTAACTTCCTCCGGTGTTATTCCAATTTGTTCAAAACCAAAAATTAATTTTCCCACATTGTCACGAGTACTTGAATCAACCAATGCAATTTCTTTTTTGCCCTTAATCAAAAAACAGTTTCCACCACCATTGTTTGGAATAAAAGCAAAAATATTTGGAAAAATTTCAGAAAACATTAAATAGAAAAAGTATGGAAGTAATAAAATAATATGGCAAACAGAAATTGCAAAATTAAAGGAATAGTTCGGCGCAACAGTTGCTTTCTTCCCTGGTTATTTTAAAACCGCGTTCTTTAAACAGGTGAAGCATAACATAATTGTCCCTTAAAACATTTTCATAGACTTTTTTGAGACCTCTTTTTTTTAGCAATTTTTAAAATGCAGTTTGTAAACTTGTTTCCAAGATCTTGTTATACCTTTCCAAAAACAATTGTTGCTCTCAAAAAACAATTAGTTGGCAAAATAAGAATTTCAAAAACACAAACTATTCCCGTCAATTAACGAATTAATAACGTACGATGACCCAACTATTTAAATAGGGTTGTGGAAGTTATTTTGTAAGCCTTTTTGGTGATTTATTGAAAGAAGATATGGCTTTGCTCCCGGTTGGAGAGCGGATAAAAAGTTTCAAGGAAATAGAACTTGGCTACAGCGTAGAGCAGGCAATAAAAGAGGCCGGCAGGTGCCTGCAATGCGCTGAACCAGTCTGTTCAAAGGGTTGCCCGGCAGGCGTGAACTGTAAGGCATTTATTGAACAAATAATGTTGGGTGATTTTGCCAAAGCACTTAAAATAATTGAAGAAAAAAACCCCCTGCCCCTTTTTACAGGAAGAGTCTGTGCTCAGGAAAACCAATGTGAGGGCGCCTGTGTCCTAGCAAGAGAAAAAAAGCCTATTGCAATAAAAGCATTGGAAAGATTTGTTACAGACAATGCAAAAAATGGGTGGAAACAGGGAAAAAACAATGAAAAAAAGGTTGCTATTGTTGGAAGTGGCCCGGCAGGATTGACTGGCGCAATAGAACTTAGGAAAAAAGGATTTTCAGTTACGGCATTTGAGGCATTACCAAAGCATGGCGGAATGTTAAATTGGGGAATTCCAGAATACCGACTTAACAAAAAATGTGTTGAAAACGTGATTAAGGAAATGAGAAAAAAAAATATTGTATTTAAGGAAAGGCAAGCGGTTGGTCGTGAAAAAAAGCTCA
>DAOWAC010000096.1 GCA_030634785.1 Chloroflexota bacterium
CTGTTCTTCTGTCACTTGCTTCAAATCCTGTGTTTTTTGAAGCATAATAAAAGTTTTCTTGTGGAATCCACCGATGATAGTAAGAGTACCAGTGCATTTCAAGCTTTAATTTTTTTACTTTTTTAATTGGAGGAGGGTTGTAAAAGTGAAACTCTGTGTTTTCAAGCTCTTCTTTTTGAAATATTCCCATTTTATAGCCTTCTTCAACAAGCTTTTCAAAACCATGTCCTTTGTAGTAAAAGTTTGCCCAGTCTTTTGGCAATTCACAGGGTATGTCATTATTTTTGAACGAACCTCCATATTCCACTTCTCCGTTTTCACCATACATCATTAGCGGAATGTTGAATTTGCATGCTAGACTGAAGGCAAGTGCTCTTTGCCCGTAGACAAACGGTTCAAAGGGATCTCCTTTTAATTCAAAGGCTATTCTTGCAAGCTTTCTGTGTAGTATTCCGTTTTGCCAGAAGATTAGACCGTCAAATCCTCTTTGAATCATATTGGCATAGTTTTGCCAGCCTGTTTCAGTATACAAAAATGGCGCCCAGGTTATTGTAAGCGGGTGCATTCCATATCTTTCTTTTAACTGATGTGCAACATAGGCACTGTCTTTGCCTCCGCTGCTTGGCACGATTACATCCCAACTTCCGTCCTTGCTTCTGTGTTTGTCAAGAAGTTTCATTAGCTCTTGTTCTCTTTGGTCCCAGTTTATTCCACCATAAAACTTTCTTTCTGCGTGCCTGCAGGCATTGCATACTCCTTCTTTGTCAAGTATTGTCCTTGGTCTTTGATTGGACACAACGCATCTTTTGCAGAATTTGATTTTTTTAGGTAATTTGGAAAGTTGGCTGTCAAAAATCTTGACTTTTTCGTTGTATTTTTTGTACTTTTCTTTGTCAACTTTTATCGTTGGAAACTTGTACTTTATTCGCATTGTATAGGTTTCGTCCCTTTCTTCCACTTCGCCCAACTCCCTTAAAGTCCATTCTCTCCGCAAAAGCTTTTAAGTATTGCTAATCCAATTTCCCCGCTTTTTTCCGGATGAAATTGTGCACCGCTTACGTTTCCCTGTTTTGTAAAAACGCAAAATTCCTGGTTTCCATATTCAGATGTTGCAACAATACTTTCCTGCTCTTTTGGTGTTCCAACAAACGAATGCACAAAGTAAACATAGCTTTTTTCTTTTGTGTTTCGCAACTCGCTTTTTTTCCATAGAAGTCCGTTTTTGTCAAAGATTGGGAATCGCAATTCATTCCAGCCAATGTGTGGTAATTTGTAGCCCTTCATTTTTACCTCTGATGGCTGTTTTAGACTTGTGACCTTTCCTTTTATGAAATCAAAGCCTTTGCACAGGCCAAATTCTTCACTTTCACTAAAAAGCATCTGCATTCCAAGACATATGCCAAGCAAAGGAGTTCCAGAATTCACTTTTTCTTTAATTGGTTTTATAAAGCCTTTTTCTTCCAGACCTTTCATCCCATTTTCAAAGGCCCCAACGCCTGGCAAGACAAGGGCTTTGAAGGAATATATTTCTTCAGGGCTTTCAACAACTTTTGCTTTCCTACCAACTTTTTCAAACGCATTTATTACACTTTTCACATTGTTTATGCCATACTCTATTACACCAATATCTGCTTTGCCATTCACTTTCTTTGGTTTTACCAAAGTGCCTTGAGGTCCGTCCTTCTCAAGCCTTGCCTCCTTTAACTGTTTGTCCAAATACTTGTTGAAAGTCACTAAGTCAGGTTTTTGGTCTGGTTTAGTTTCAACCCTTTTTGCATTCTTAACTTCCCTTATATTTACACCAGCCTTTGAAAGCACATCCTTTATTCCATAAATATCATATTTTTTGTAATGCAATATTGAACCAATTGCAACAGCATCAGCACTACAGTCATTTATACCTTTTACCAGATCTTCCGGCTTTCCTGCTCCGCCTGCAGCAATAACTGGAATTGAAACAGCTTCCGAAACTGCTTTGATCAGATTCAAGTCAAAGCCTTTTTCTGTTCCATCCTTGTCAATCGAGGTCAGAAAAATTTCTCCTGCCCCAAGCTGTTCAACCTGCTTTGCCCACTCAACTGCATCAAGCCCTGTCTTTTGCCTGCCATTGTCAACATAAGCCTCCCATTTGTTTTTTCCAACAACCCATTTTGCCTCTATTGACGAAACAATGCACTGGGAACCAAACATTCTTGAAGCTTTTTTTATAAGGCCAGGGTTTTTTGTTGCAGTAGTATTTATTGCAACCTTGTCAGCCCCTGCTTTCAGCAAAAGAGTTATGTCTTCAATTGACCTTACGCCTCCGCCAATTGTAAAAGGAATAAAAACGCGTTCAGTTGTTTTGTCAACTATGTCAATCAAATTGTTACGCCTATAAAGGTTTGCAACAATGTCAAAATAGATTAATTCGTCTGCACCCTGCAAGTAATATTCTTCTGCCAGATCATCTGGTTTGGCTAATACCCTAAGACATTCAAATTGTATGCCTTTTACTACATTCGGACCCTTTACATCAAGCCTAGCTATAACTCTTGTTTTTTTCATATATGAATCACCGGATAAATCACTGGATTTTACATATAATAATACTAAATAAAACTAATAAATTTTTAAAAAACCCTTTGGTACAGCAATAAAAATACTCCAACAAAATACAGTGATTTTGAGATAAAAACAAAATGAAAGCTTTTTAACATTAAATACCTATCGATTCTATAGGCAATGATGAGGTTAACACCTGCAGAGCGAAAGCGATGACGATGAAATCAACACTGAGCCGAATTTAAATTTATGCTATTGAGCGGCTTTGCTCTTAAATTCAATAAAAAATGCGAATAAAAGAGCAGAATGAATAATTTAAGAGCATCAAATTATTCCTGATTGTTTGAGATTTGATTCAAGTTCTTCAAAAGTTGTTATGTTCTTTTCAGCTACAGGTATTTCAAATTTTGGGTTCTTTCCTTCTTTTCTTTTTTGTTGTAGCCATATGTAAACCTGAATAAAAAAAACAGTTGTAGAAGCAATATTTACAGCAAGCAACCCAAGTTCGAGAGGGTCAAATACTTTAAGTTCTTCACCAAATCTAAGATTTATTCCATTACTAGTTAAGTGTTCTGCCAAATCAAATCTAAAATCTTGTTCTATTTTAAATTCAAGTTTCATAAGCAATTCTACTAAAAATCTGTTTTTATTTTTAACTCATACATTTCATGGATTACTACAACGATATTGTGGCACAGAACTTTTGCCAACAATTCGTTTTGTTGTGCTATCCATTTTTTTGATTTTATACTGTTGCCAAATTTTGATTTTATCATGTGAAAACTTGTTTCAATGTTGCTTCTTGCGTGATAGTGTTGCATGAATTCTTCTTGGTTAAATTTGAAGTAGTGAAACATTTTTCTCCAAGTGCGAGATTTTCCTCTTGGTTTGCCTGTTGCACTTTTCTTGAAAGGAATAAAGGCTGTTCCGCCAAAACTTTCTATTGTGTCAAAATCGTTTCTGTAAATAATTCAAATCAGCTTGGGGCAAGTACCTGACCAAAAACAACAAATACAACAAGACGTGCAAAATACTGGCAACGTACAGGTAATAATGATTAAACAGATGGGACAAATAAAGGCCGAAAATTCAAAAGAGTTAAGCCAGATGATACAGCAAATGCGACAAGAAATGAATCAAGAGATTCAAGAACTTGAAACAATCAAACAAAATGTTTACCAAAACCAAAATCAGGTTAGATTAGCTGTTCACTCAATGTTTGCTATGGAAGACCTTGTTGGAGAAATAGGACCTCAAATTAAAGAAATAGCAAGAGATTTCAATAACTCGGTTCA
>DAOWAC010000119.1 GCA_030634785.1 Chloroflexota bacterium
AAAAATTCTTGAAACAGCAGGAGGAACTTCTCACTTGCTTGAAAGCATTTCCCTAAGATTTGAGAAGGATATCAGGAAAATTCTTAAAAGAAAAACCGCAGGTAAAGAACTCAACAAAGACTTCAGCGCTATAACCACACCAACAACAGAGTCCTTTATTTCAAAAAAAGAAGCAAGTCTTTGGGACATAAAAAACGCAACAGAGGGGCAAAAGAAACCTCTTGTAAAAAAATTCATTTCAGAGTTCTTCTGGATAAAAACCAGTTTTGCAGGGGGAGAACTGCTTACCTCCGATGGCGTTCTAAAAGAGGCAAATATCATTGAGTACTACCACAAACCAGATTTCCAGAAATTGAAGAAAGAGAAAGAAGTGCTTTTGGCAAAATACTCATTTACCGAAGAAGAAAAAGAGTTAGTGAAATGGACCGAATTTGCCATTGATTGGCAGGATGACCGAAAAGAAAAGCTCTTCAGAGGAATCTTTGCGCTTCACCTAATAATTAGAGAAATAAGTAAAAGATTCAATGTTGATGAAAAATTTCTTGAATATCTCCTTCCAGCAGAGATTCCACTAGCAATAAAAAACAACAAAGTTGCAAATATTGCCAAAAAAAGAATAAGTGGCTGTGTTTTTGTAAAAAGCCTTGGAAAAATCCTGATCGTTGAAGGAAACGATTTTGAAGAGCTTGAAAAAGCATTAGACAAAGAAAAAGAGGCTGTTGAAATAATTACTGGCCAGTCTGCTTCACTTGGAACAGCCGTGGGTAAGGTAAAAATATGCACAACAATGGAATCACTTCGAAAAGTTGAAGAAGGAGACATTTTGGTTGCATCAATGACAAGACCTGAGTACGTGTCTGCAATGAAAAAAGCCGCGGCCATAGTAACAGATGAAGGTGGTGTGCTATGCCACGCGGCAATTATCTCGAGAGAATTAGGAATACCTTGTGTGACAGGAACAAAAATTGCAACTAAAATATTCAAAGACGGAGACTTGTTGGAAGTAAGAGCAAACCACGGAATGGTGAAGAAAATAAAATAAGGGCTAACTATATTTTTTGAAGGATTTTTTGCATTATTTCTCTTGCAAGACTTTCTGATTCAAACATGTCGCTTTGAGATTCTACAATAATGTAAAGATTCTTTTTTGGACACCTAATTTTTACTTTCAGTGAAAGAATTCGTGGTTATATCCATTATAGCGGTTACAAGCGTTTAATGTGTAAAAACTTATAGTTGTTATGGGATATACAATGGGAAGAACACGCTAATTTTGGCTTTAAGCAATTGCTTTTGCTACTTTTGGTGTTGTTTCTTCAATCATTCTTGCTTCAAAGCGTAGAACGTCTTTTACTAACGGGCTTTGTTTGTTTAGAGTAAAAAGCCTTGTGTTTCCAAATGTTTTGGTAATCTTGACAAGGTCCAGTTCCTCGAGTTTGCTCCAATGCTTGAACAATGCGCCCTTGCTTATGCCTGCAAGTTCTTGCACGTCCTTTTTACTGTACTCTTCTCCGATGTTGTCTATGAATGCGTCAAGCATTCTTACAAATGGGTTGTCTCCAAAAAATCTTACTAAATTTGTTTCTTCTTCCATGTTTTTCGCCAATTAACTTATGGGGACTAAGGTTTATAATAATATACTTTCAAAGTATATTCAAATGGACTCTCTTGAGTTGGTTAAAGCAAAGCTTCTTTTCAAGCTTGCAAGGCGGAGGAATTGGGGAAATTCTCACACTGCTTTTGATAATCTGAAAAAAGGTTTTAAACCAAGAGAGCATCTTTTGGTGAAAAAAGCTGCTGAAGAATTAATCAAGGAAAATCTTCTGTTCAAAAAACCTACTGGCTATGGTTTGCATGTTTCCTTGAACCATAAAAAATCTGCAGAGATAAAGCAACTTATTTCTGAATTGCTTGGCGTTAAGGTTGATTAAACCCGTTGTATCCCTTATAGTGGTTACAAGCGTTTAATGTTTAAACGCCTGTGGCTGTTATTGGGCTAAAAGAATTTGCTGTACCATTTTTGGTATTGTTTGTGGTTTCCTGCGAAGTGCAAGATTCGCTGGTTTGTTTCTTCTTTGAAGCATATTCTATATTGGACTGTTTCCACAACGAAATATGGCAGACCTTGCTGCATATGTCTGGCTTTTGAAATTGTTTTTAGCTGCTGTATTTTTTTCCAGATTCTTTTTTGTTCGGTTGAATCCATTTTACAATAATGGGTATCCCAGTCATTTGCAAAGGTAACCTTGAACAAAGCAATCACTTGAAACCGTATTTTTTCTTAACTTGCTCTTCGGTCCAAACTTTTCGCTTTCCTTGCTTTATTTCGTTGTCAATCCGCATCATTTTGCGTACAACCAGTTCGTCTTCCATTTGTTGAAAGTTTTTAAAAACCTTGAATTCTTTTCCCAACTCTAAAATTCCAGCCCTTATAACTTCACTTCTTGTTTTGAACAATCCTCCTCTAGTGAGTTTTTCAACAACAAGTTCCTGTGCAGGTCCAAGCCTAACCAAAGTTTCGCCCATAAAACATACCTATCAATATGATATGCACAAATAATATAAACATATGCAAAAGCGAATTGGTCTTTTGTATCCCTTATAGCGGTTACAATCGTTTAATGTTTAAAAAGCTTATAGTTGTTATAGGATATACAAGGGCAGAAATGTGCTAATTTAGTCTTCTTTGAATGTCAAAGAGCAGGATAGTGTTTGTTGACTTTTTGTAGAATGCGTTCTTTGCTTTAATCTCCCGCAAGTTGTGATACTTTTCTGTAGCCTCTTTTCGGATTGAAACAATTGCTTGATTAATCTCATTTCCTTCTTTCCCGCCAATGTCTATTGCCTGCTCTACTTCTCCCTTTCTGTAAAATGGAGTTACAATCCAGGGCTTTTCATTGCCTCTTCTCTCATAAAGCAGTAGTGGTTTTATTACTCGCACATTGAATCTGCCTATTTTGTAGTTTCTTTCTTTTAGAACATTGTTAAGGGCTTTCATGCCTGCCAGAATTTCTGAAGCACTGAACAATGCTTTTTCTTTTACAAAGAATTCTCTTCCGGCCACTTCAACTTTATAGTTTCCGCCGCTCCAACCGTCATA
>DAOWAC010000058.1 GCA_030634785.1 Chloroflexota bacterium
AGGAGATGTCACAAGTTCTTTAATTCTAACTAAACAATGCAAAGCTAAAATTTTTACAAGAGACTCTTGTGTTCTTGCCGGATTGGAGGAAGCAAAGTTTCTGTTTAAGAGTCATGGTGTAAAAGTTAGCAGTTCTTTTAAGGACGGAGATAAGTTAAGAAAGGGTTCTATTATTCTCAAATTGTGCGGGGCAAACAAGCCAATTTTTTCTGTTGAAAGAACAGCGCTTAATTTTTTGGGTCGAATGACTGAGGTTGCAACAACCTGTGCTGAAGCAAAAAAGATTGTTGGTTCAAAGGTAACAGTTGCAATAACCAGAAAAACAATGCCTGGTTTTAATATTTTTGACAAAAAAGCAGCAAAAATTGCAGGTATTTGGCCTCACAGAATAAATCTTAATGATGCAATTCTCTTAAAAGAAAACCATTTGGATTTTTTTAATTCTCCATCTGACGCAGTGAAAGCTGCAAAAAAGAAAGCAGGAAAAGTCAAATTTATTGAAATAGAAGTTGAGTCTTTAGCAGAAGCTTTTGATGCTGCAAAAGCAAAACCTGATATAATAATGCTTGACAATTTTTCTCCTGCAAAAGCAAAGGCTGCAATTAAAAAACTTAGAACGGTTTTTAAAGGAAAGATTGAATTAAGTGGTGGAGTTAATCTCAAAAACCTGAAGTCTTATGCTGCTGTCAAACCAGATCTTATTTCAATGGGCAGTCTTACTTATGCAACAAAGTGGCGGGATTTTAGTCTTTTAATTGAGAAGTGATTTGAATGCGAGTTGCACTTTTTGGCGGAACATTTGACCCAGTACACAAAGGGCATGTGAATGCTGCGCTTGAGGTTTTAAAACAAGGATTTGTTGACGAGGTTTGGTTTATTCCTGTTTGCTGGCATGCGTTTAAGGAAAACAGAAAGGTTTCTTTATTAGGTCACCGGAAGAAAATGATTGAACTTACTCTTCAAGGCAAAAAAGGGCTGAAGGTAATTGATTTGAATGGAAATCCAACTTATACTCTTGATACAATTCTTAAAGCAAAGAAGTATTTTCCAGGAAATGAATTTTTTTGGCTAATGGGAACAAATCTTGTGGAAGAATTTGCATTGTGGAAAAATCCCAAACAGGTTTTGAAAGAAGCAAAACTAATTCTTTTTCCTGTGCCATGCAGCAAGTATGAAAAAAACCAATTGCTTAATTCTAACAATTCAATTATTGTGCAGGCAAAAGAAATTGACTTAAGTAGTACAATTGTACGAGAAAAGCTTTCAAAAGGTGAATCAATTAAAGACCTTGTTAGTGAAAAGGTTTTGGCTTACATAAAGAAAAACAGGCTTTATTCAAATAATAAGTAATTTTCTTGTCAAAAATCTTTTTTTTTGCAAAATTTCTTGCTAAAACCCTTTTAATCTTTTTCAATACCAATTAATGGTATGATTGGCAATCTTTGCAGGTTAGAAGTTAGTTTTCAGAATGATGCAAGGGCTGAAACTGCTAAAAAATCCATTGAAAGGGCTGGTTTTGGCAAAATAAGCAAAGTTTTCCTAAATGATGTTTATACAATTTCTTCAAATTTTTTACAGGAAGACCTTCAAAAATGCGCTGAATTGCTTCACAATCCGGTAAATCAGTCTTTTGCAATTGAAAAATTTCTTGCCCCAGAAGACTTTGATTGGGCAATCGAAATAGGTTTTCTTCCAGGAGTAACTGACAATGTTGGAAAAACAGCTGCTGAAACATTGCAGGATTTTTTTGGAGAAAAAGCAAAAGAAGTTGAGGTTTTCAGCTCACAATTATTTTTCTTAAAAGGCTCTTTTTCAGAAGAAGATGCAAAAAAAATTGGAGAAATTTTTGCAAATCCGTTAATTCAGGGAATTTATATTAAAAGCAGGGAACAATTTGAAAAAGATTCTGGAATGGATACAATTGCTCCAATTGTAAAGCTTAGTGAAGAATCAAAAGCAGGCGAAGTAAATCTAGATGTTTCAGACGAAGAGCTTACAAAACTTGGCAAGCTAGGAATTTTTGATCATGTCGAAACAGACGGAACAGAGACAAGACGCGGGCCACTTGCATTGGATCTTACCTCTCTTCACATTATAAGAGACTATTTCAAAAAAGAGGGAAGAAATCCAACCGATATAGAGCTTGAATCTATTGCACAAACATGGAGCGAACACTGCAAGCACACAATTTTTGCAGCAGAACTTGACAATTTGGAAAAAGGCCTTTACAAAGGACTAATAAAAGCAGCAACTGAAAAAATTAGAGACAAGAAAGGCGACAAAGACAATTGTGTTTCTGTTTTTGTTGACAATAGTGGCGGAATAGATTTTGACAAAGACAACATTGTTTCAGACAAGGTTGAAACACACAACAGTCCCTCTGCCCTAGATCCTTTTGGCGGAGCAATTACAGGAATTGTCGGAGTAAATCGTGACACAATGGGTTTTGGAATGGCAGCAAAGCCAGTAATTAACCGTTATGGTTTTTGTTTTGCTGACCCAAAGGACATGAAGCTTCTTTACAGGGCAAAAGCAAAAGGAAATTCAATCCTGCCTCCGGAAAGAATAATGCTTGGAGTAATTGACGGAGTAAATGTTGGAGGAAACTGTTCAGGAATTCCTACACCTGCAGGATTTATGTATTTTGATGAAAGATACAAGGGTAAGCCACTTGTTTTTGTCGGCACAGTCGGATTAATGCCAAGAATTGTTAATGGAAAGAAAGGACATGAAAAAAAAGCACTACCTGGTGATGTTATAATAATGACCGGTGGAAGAGTAGGACTTGATGGAATTCACGGAGCAACATTTTCATCAGAAGCTCTTAGTTCAGGAAGTCCTGCAACCGCTGTACAAATAGGTGATCCAATTACTCAGAAAAAAATGTCTGATGCGATTGTAAAAGAAGCAAGGGATTTGAATTTATACTCAAGCATTACTGACAATGGAGCAGGAGGACTAAGCTGTTCTGTTGCAGAAATGGCAAAAGAATGCGGTGGCTGTACTGTTTATCTTGAAAAGGTTCCTGTAAAATATCAGGGAATGTCTCCTTGGCAAATTTGGGTTTCTGAAAGTCAGGAAAGGATGACGCTTGCAATTCCAAAAGAAAAAGCACAAAAATTTATTGACCTTATGACAAGAAGAGGTGTTGAAGCAACAATAATAGGAGAATTTAACGATTCAAAAAAATGTATTGTTAATTTTAACAACAAAAAAATAATGGATATTGACATGGACTTTTTGCACGATGGTCTGCCAAGAAAAAAGCTTGTAACAAAACCAATGCAATCTGATTTGAAGAACCCTTCCTTTGAAGAACCTTCAAATCTTGGAGCAACATTGCTTGAAATGCTTTCAAGACTTAATATTTGCAGTAAAGAATTTGTTTCAGCACAGTATGATTACGAAGTTCAGGGTTCAAGTGTCCTAAAGCCATTGCAGGGAAGAGGTCGTGTGAACGCAGATTCTGCTGTTGTAAGACCATTGCTTGAAAGTCAAAAAGGAGTTGGAATTTCTCATGCTCTTTATCCAGGTTATGGGGACATTGACACTTATTGGATGGCTGCAGCGGCAATTGATTCAGCAGTTAAAAATCTTATTGCTGCTGGAGCAAAAATGGAAGATATTGCTTTGCTTGACAATTTCTGCTGGTGTTCAAGCAACGAGCCTGAACGACTTTGGCAGCTTAAAAAGGCAGCACAAGCATGTTATGATTTTGCAACACTTTACAAAACTCCTTTTATTTCAGGCAAGGACAGCATGTTTAATGATTTCAAGGGCTTTGATGAAGATTCAAATCCATTAAAAATTTCTGTTCCTCCAACTTTGTTAATTTCATCAATTTCAGTAATTGAAGACAGTAGAAAATGTGTTTCAATGGACGCCAAAATGGAAGGCGATCTTGTTTACGCAATTGGATTTACTACTGGCGAACTTGGTGCATCTGAATATTACAGAATGCAGGCTGAAAAGGCAAATGACAAAAAGGCAATTGGTGGAACAGTTCCAAGAGTTGACGGAAAAAATGCATTGCAATCATACAATGCGATTTCAAACGCAATTGAAAAAGGTCTTATTGCATCAATTCAACCGGTTGGACTTGGCGGACTTGGAATTGCAATCGCAAAAAAATGTATTGCAGGCTGGCTTGGAGCAAAAATTGATTTGAAAAAGGTTCCTGAAGTTGGTTTTGACAGAACTGACAGTATTTTGTTTAGTGAAAGCCAAAGCAGGTTTTTGGTAACAATTGCTTCTGAAAACAAAGCAAAGTTTGAAGAAGAACTGAAAGGAACAAGGTTTGCAGAAATAGGAATTATTACCGGTAACAAGCTTGAAGTAAGTGGAATTAACGGAAAGCATTTTTCTTTATCAGTTTCAGAGCTTGAAGAAGCTTACAAAAAAACTTTGAGGGATTACTAATGGTTAAAGCAATTCTTTTGACAGGATATGGCATAAACTGCGAGGAAGAAACAGCTTTTGCTTTCAAAAAAGCAGGAGCTGAAACAGAAATAATTCACGTAAACGATTTGATTGCTAATCCAAAAAAGCTTTCAGAAGCACAGATTTTTGCATTCCCTGGTGGTTTTTCTTACGGTGACGATACTGGTTCAGGAAATGCTCTTGCAAACAAAATCAGAAACAATTTGTGGAATGAGCTTGTTGACTTTATTGAAGCAGAAAAGTTAATTGTAGGAATTTGCAACGGCTTTCAGGTAATAACCAATTTGGGAATTTTGCCAGGGGTTGAAAACAGGCAGTCACAGCGTAAGGTTGCATTAAGTCACAACAATTCTGCAAGATATGAATGCAGGTGGGTTGGATTAAAATCTTTTTCAAAAAAATGTGTTTTTACAAAAGACATTGATTTAATCAGTATGCCTGTAGCGCATGCTGAAGGAAAGTTTACTGCAAGTCCTGAAACCCTTAAAGCTCTTAACGAAAACCAGCAAATTGCATTCAGGTATATTAATCAAAAAGGAGAGCCTGCAAAAGGTGAGTTTCCGCAGAATCCAAACGGTTCAATGGAAGACATTGCAGGAATCTGCAGTAAAGATGGAAGAATTCTTGGACTGATGCCGCATCCTGAAAGAAACATTTTCTTTACACAACAGGACAATTGGACTTTGCAAAATGAGGCATTAAAGCGTTCTGGCAAAAAAATTCCTGAAGAAAGTGCAGGAATAAAGGTTTTTAGGAATGCTGTTGAATATTTTAGGTAATGGTTATGAAATATAGTGACATAGTGGATTATGACAAACTTGACCCAGTCAAGCTTGCTGCAATTGAAAGCTTTTCAGGTACTGTAAAGAATACTGAAAGGCTTGGAATAAAAGTTGTGGCTGAAACAATGGGCGAGCCAGCAATTGCATTAGACGTTATTGGTCAGGATTATATGCTTGCTTTTAATGTAGAAGGTCTTGGAACAAAGAATCTTATTGCTGACACAATGTTTTCTGATTCAAGAGGAAAAGGCGTCAAATACTACGAATCAGTTGGAAAAGACTGTCTTGCAATGTCAACAAACGATCTTGCATCAATCGGAGCAGACGCACTTGTTTACGGAGACATTCTTAGTTCTGGTGACAGCAACTGGTTTGCTGACACAGAAAAAGCAAAAGCAATCATTAAAGGATTCAAGCAAGGAGCAGACGAAATCGGTCTTGCAATTCCATGCGGTGAAACTCCAACACTCAAAGGAGTTGTTAATGAAAGTACACTTGATATGGCTGGAGCATCAGTTGGTATAATAAAGCCAAAAGAAAACCTTACTTATGGTCAAAATCTTGTTGCAGACGACATAATTATCGGACTTGAAGCAAGTGGCATTCACTCAAACGGTGTTTCGCTTGCAAGAAAGGTTGCAGAACAATTACCTAACGGGTATTTTACAGAAATGCCAAGCGGAAAACTTTTTGGAGAAGAACTCTTGGTACCAACAACACTTTACACTCGTGCATTAATTGACATGCTTAACTCTTGTAAAATAAATTACCTTTCTCCAATTACAGGTCATGGCTGGAAAAAAATAATGCGTGCCAAAAAGCCTTTTACTTACAAAATTGATTTTGTGCCTGAACCATCTGAACTATTCCAGTTCCTTGTGGAAAAATCAGGAGCTACAGAGAAAGAATCTTATTTTACCTGGAACATGGGTCTTGGTTATGCAATAATGGCTCCAAAGGAAAGCAGGGACGCAATATTTAAAGTAAGTGAAAAGCACGGAATTAATGCATTTGATTTGGGTAATATAAGGGACGGAAACAAGTCTGTTGCAATAAAACCAAAAGACATTGTTTTTGAATAACTGAAGGATATTATTTTTGAATAGGTCTTGTTTATGGAAAAAACAGAAAAGTTGTGCAAGCTTCTTGAAAATTCAATTAAAAAAAATTTTACTGGGGAAAAATTCGGAATTCTTTTTTCAGGCGGAATTGATTCAGTATTGCTTGCACTTCTTTGCAAAAAGCTAAACTTGAATTTTACCTGCTTTTTTGGCTATGTGAAAGGACAAGCTGAAGCCAAAGATTTTGCACTGGCAAAAAAGGTGGCAAAAGAAATTGGAATAACTCTTGAAATTGCTTCAATTTCTCTGAAGGAAACAGAGGAACTTATTTCTGTTCTTGTGCAATTGATTGGCTCTGCTTCTCCTGTACAAATAGGTGTCGGAATTCCGATTGCTGGTGCCGGTAAAAAGGTAAAAGAAAAAGGAATCTCGACAGTTTTTTCAGGAATGGGTGCTGATGAATTATTCTGTGGCTA
>DAOWAC010000024.1 GCA_030634785.1 Chloroflexota bacterium
AATCTTCCGACGATTGGCAGCCTAACCATTTTACCAACTAATTGTTCTGCTCTTGGGTCCTTAGGATTCATCGCAATCGCTGTATCACCAAGCATAGTTTCTGGACGTGTTGTGGCAACGGTAATATGCTCAATACGCTCACCTGCGACTTCAACGGCCTCTACGAGTGGATAGCACATATACCAGAAATGCCCTTGTATCATATGGTCTGACTGAAGAAGGGTTTGAATTTGATTTTCCTGAAAAACAAATTGCTTCTTTTGCAGAAGGAAAACAAAATCTTATTGTTGTTTCATTGCTTGAAGAGTTCAGAAAAAGTGATAAAAAGCTTTTTTATGAAAAAGACCCACACTTAACTGCTGCAGGTCATGCTCTTGCAGCTCAAGTGCTTGAAAAAGAAATTTTAAAACAAAACATTTCTTGAAATGCTTTTTTTATTTAAAACAAGGCATAGACAAACGGACTTAGTACACTACTTTGACTAAATAGTATCAAAAGACCTACAAGTATTAGCATTATGACAATTGGTGCAAGCCACCATACTTTTTTTTTCCAAATAAAGTGACCCATTTCTTTTGCAAGGTGTGCCATTTTCATAATGACTATAAAAAGCAATTTCTTTTTAAAACTTGTTGCCAAAGATTTGGCGTTTATTTCTTTTTACTGTTTTTCAGTTCTTTTGTTTTAGACTTCTTTGCTTCTTTTGTTTTAGGGCTTTTTAGTCTGCCAAAAGTAATCCAGTAACCGCCTTCTCTGTCAAGCTGGTCTACCCATTTTATTTGCTTTAAAGATCTTGAAACAATATTTGGTTTGCCTTCTTCGTTCCAAACTCCTCTAATAGCTAAATCTGGTTTGTTTGGAACAATTTGAACAAACCCTATTCCATTTTTGTCAAACCATCTTAAAATTTCTCCAATAGTATGTGTTGTTTCATGCGGGTGTAAATATTGGTCATTCCACCATCCTCTTGCTCTTTCCTTGTCTTCAACATCTCCAATTTGCATTCTGATAAATTCATCTTTTACTTTTTGGTTGTTTTTAAAAACAGTTATTTCCAAAAATATTCTGGCCTTCAAAGGAAGGCTGGCGTAAAGATTAGCCAAACCAACTGCAATCAATCCGTTTGGTTTTAATAGTTTTAAAATATTCTGAAAACCTGCATAAGCATTTCCTGTGTGGTGCAAAACACCCATGCATAAAATCACATCAAACTTTTTGCCAATGTCTTCAATTTGTTTTTCGTCAAGAATGTCAACTTTTTTCAAATGCAAAGAATCCAACTTAAGCTTTTTCTTCAAAGCCTTTGCTTTTTTAAGAGATGAGTCTGAAAAATCTATTCCCCACACACATTTTCTTCTCAGGGAAAGAAATGCTGAAAGCTGACCTGTTCCTGTTCCAATATCAATAATTGAAGCATCTTTGTCAATGCTTTGGTCAAGAATTTCTGCAAAAGACCAGGCGTTTGCAACCAAATCATCTTTGCAATTAAATCTGCTTAAATCATAATCTGGAAAAGGTGTTTTGTTGTAAAAACCCTGTACTTTTTTTCCAACTTCGGTAGCCATTCAATCTCCTCTAATCCAGTTTTTCAAAATTAATTTCCAAACGCTTTTGCTTTTTTTTCCGAATCCCATTCGTCTCTTAAATTATCTTTTCTTTTTATTAAAAAATTTCCTACAAACAATGCATCAATTCCTGTTCCCATCATACATCTGTATGCATCAAATGGAGTACACACAATTGGTTCACCTCTAATATTGTAAGAAGTGTTTACAAGCATTGGTATGCCTGTCTTTTTTCCAAACTCTTTTATCACATCATAATACAGCTGGTTTTGTTTTCTTTTAATCACCTGCAGTCTTCCTGAACCGTCAACATGTGTAACGGCAGGAACCTTTTTTTGCTTGTTTTTCTTAATTGGCCAAACCATTAGCATATAATATGCCGGTTCAGGCAATGGTTTGTCTGCTTCAAAAAAGGCATCAACGTCTGAATCACAAATAACTGGTGCAAATGGTCTGAAGTATTCTCTGTGTTTTACTTTTAGGTTTAAAATGTCCCTCATCTTTTCTTTTGTTGGAGACGCAATAATGCTTCTGTTTCCTAAAGCACGCGGTCCCCATTCCATTCTTCCCTGAAACCATCCAAGTACGTCATCCTTCAAAAGCATTTCAACAGCTGTTTTCAAAAGCTCTTTTGTTGACTTAAACTTTGTGTAAACAATTCTTTTTTCTCTCAAAACCTTTTCAATTTCTGCGTCTAAAAATTCAGGTCCTAAGGAAGCTGAATCAAAAACAAAGTTTCGTTTATTTCCCAAAATTGTATTGTGAACATAATAGGCTGCTCCAAGAGAACCGCCTGCATCGCTTGCTGCTGGCTGAATCCAGATTTTTTTGAAAGGTGTTTTTTTCAAAATCTTTCCGTTTGCAACACTGTTTAATGCAACTCCTCCTGCCATACAAAGATTTTCTTCGCCTGTAATCTTGTGCAGGTAATTTAAAGCTGAAAAAATTGCTTCTTCCGTAATCTTTTGCAGTGACATTGCAATATCTTTGTGAAATTGTGTTATCGGTTCTCCATTTTTCCTTTGCTTTCCAAACAATTCAATAAATTTTTTGCTTGGCATACTCATACTGTGCTGATAACTAAAATAATCCATGTCAAGTGCAAAACTTCCATCCGGTCTTATATCAATAAGCTTTTTCATTTTGTCATAATATTTTGGTTTGCCATAAGGTGCAAGACCCATAACTTTGTATTCGCTGTTGTTTACTCTAAAGCCAAGGTATGCAGTAACTGCACTGTAAAGCAATCCTAAAGAATGCGGAAAATGAATTTCTTTCAAAATTTTTATATCATTTTCATATCCTTTTCCAAGAGTTGTTGTAGCCCATTCTCCAACTCCGTCAACAGTAAAAATTGCTGCACTCTTAAAAGGACTTACCAAAAAAGCCGAAGCTGCGTGTGACAAATGATGTTCTGGAAAGCAGATTTTTCCCTTAAATCCCATCTCGTCCAAATCATTCTTTATCAAAAGTCTTTCACTAAGCCATGGCGGCAGACTTTTAACAAAAGCAGGATAGCTTTTTGGAAATGTTTCAATAAACTGGTATAACAATCTTTCAAATTTTAAAAAAGGCTTTTCATAAATTGCAACAACTTTAATTTTTCCAAGAGACGTTTTTCCTTCCTTTAAACAATACTCTATTGCTTTTTTTGGAAAATCTGAATCGTGTTTTTTTCTTGAAAATCTTTCCTCTTGTGCTGCCGCAATGAGATTTCCATCTCTTATAAGACAGGCACTACTGTCGTGATAATAACAGGCAATTCCCAAAATATCCATTTAATCCCCTTTAAAAAAATTCTCCAATTTTTTTGTTTAAAATTTTGTTTTAAAACATTTCTTCAATTTTTCCAGATTCCTTTTTTTCAATCCAATAGCTTGCTTTTTTCTTTGTTTTAATTTCAATAAATTTCTTGCCTGCCAGTCTTGAAAATATAAAAACAAGTCCTACTCCAATAAAATAGGTTGCAGTAAGCGTAATCCATGTGATTACAACACTTACTTTTTCAGCAAACTCTTTGCTTCCTTCAAACATTCCGTCGCTCAAACTGTTTCTTTTTATCATTTTCAAAATTCTTGGAAAAGCAACGTTGATTAAAATCATGACAGCAAAAACTATTGCAAAACTCCAAATATTTTCTTCCAAAAACCCATGTCCAAAAACGATTAGATACAGGACTCCTGTTAAAAAAGCAAGCATTGTATAAAACGAAAATGCTTTTCCAAATTTGAACAGTTTTCCAACTGGTTTTTTATCAAACAGCATACTATAACCAAATTGAATAAACTTTAAAAATTGCATTTATTTCTTCAAAAAAAGCAATTGAATGTAAGTTGTTTAAAAAAAGAAATTGAAAACGATTAGCAGCATCTAGGACGCTCCAAGCAAAAACTCAGTGCATACCATATTCCCTACAGGTCTTAACTTCCGGGTTCGAGATGGGACCGGGTGTTTCCCCTGCGGCATGGCCGCTAATCAATAATAATTTGGTTTGACAGTATTTAAAAAGGTTGGCTTTTGGCCTTTAATTAAATAAAATAGAGATGCTGCCTTTTTTTTGACAGCATTTCAAAAATTTACTTTTTCTTTTTTGCAGGTTTCTTTGCAGGCTTTTTTGCCGCCTTTTTCTTCTTTTTGCCAACAACCAGTTCTTCTGCAATCTTTAAACCTTTTCTCAAAAGACTTTCTTTTTTTGCTCCGGCACAAATCATTTTTCCATTTTTGAACAAAAGCAATGTAAGCTTTGGGTCAGCAATTCTTAGAATTGCTCCTGGGAACTGTTCTGGTTCGTATTCTACATTGTCCAAATCCATTGCTGTTTGAAACAAGTCAAGATTTTGGTTCAGGGCTGCTGTTGCAACCAAATTTACAACATTGTACTTTACTGTTTTTTGAACCTTTACCTGTTTTTGAATTCCGTGAATAAGTTTGCTTGCTTTTCTAATAGCCTGTGCAATCTGCAGTTCGCTGCTTGCACCCGAGCAAATAACTTTTCCGTTTTTAAAAAGAAGCATGCTCACTTTTGGCTCTTTTAATTTTAAAATTGCTCCAGGAAATTGTTCTGGTTCATATTCAATGTTTGGAATGCTCACAGCTAAATTATATAAGTCTAGTGTGGCATTCAAATTAGACGAGGCAACTAAATTTACAATAGTATACTTCAAAAGGCATCAACTCCATAGTCAAAAAGACCTTTTTAAACAAAAAGTCCTTTATAAACCAATAATAAAAGGGTTTCGTAACCTTTAAAAAGGGAATTAGAGGGCTTGTTTTGGGCTTTGTCGTATTGGCGGGTGGTAGGAACTATTTCTTTTTTGCTATCACAATTATTCCTTCGCTTAGTCTGCGTGGCATTGGAATGTTTTTGCTGATTTCTCTGCCGTTGTAGCCTGTTCGCATTTCAATCTTAAATCCTGCTTGTTCAATTTCTTTGGTAATTGTTTTTGGATTAAAAAAGCGAATGTGTGCTTTGTCTCCGCTGATAAAAACATCATTTCCGAATAATAGGCGAATTCTGTTAGAATAGTTTACTACATTTGGAGTTGTAATAAACAAGATTCCATTTTTGTTTAATGCATTAGAACAATTTTTAAGAAATGTCTGTGTGTCAAATATGTGTTCAATTATTTCTGTTGCAAAAATTGAATTATATTTCTTTTTTGTTTTAAGGTTTTTTTTTCCAAAATCACATTGGAAAAAATCTAGTTTTGGATTGTTTCTTTTTGCTTTTGAAAGAGCGATTTTGCTAATGTCACAGCCGTCAACTTTGTCAAAGTGTTCTGCCAGCCATTTTGTTTTTCGACCATAATAACATCCAAGGTCTAGAACAGGACTTTTAAGAAATTTTAATGCAAGCTTGTCTACCTTTTTTGAACTGACTTGTACAAAGCCTTTTTCTGCATATTCTTCGTAAAATTCTGAAAATCCCATAAAATCATCTTTTTGCTTTTACATTATTAATGTTAAGGTTGATTTTTAAGGTATGCACTAATTCTTTTCAGTCCTTCCTCTATCTTTTCCTGCTCAAGAGCGTAACTTAACCTTATC
Organism: Chloroflexota bacterium; assembly: GCA_030634785.1. GTDB lineage: Archaea > Iainarchaeota > Iainarchaeia > Iainarchaeales > JAFCCL01. The sequence continues at coordinate 5,613 of DAOWAC010000024.1, forward strand.
CTTTCCGGCGCTCCAAACCAGTCGCCCAAGTAAGTTATTACCTTGTGTTTTTTGAATAGTTCGGGAACTGCTTTTCTTGGGTTTGGAAATTTGGGCAGGACATAAAATGCACCCTCTGGCTTCCACAATTCAAGTTCAAGCTCAAGTAGGCCGTTGTAAATAAGGTCGCGTCTTTGCTTCCAAATTTTTAGTTGTTTTTTCTGATATTCTACTGGTGCTTTTGTTGCTTCAAACGCCATCTCTTGTGCAATAATGCTTGTGTTCATACTGGTATGTGTTTTGAGTCCTATAACTTTTTCAACAATGCTTTGGTCATTGCTGTACAAATATCCAACTCTAAAACCACACATTGCAAATGTTTTGCTGAACGAGTTTATGGTAACAACATGGTTGCCTTGCATCATGTAATTTTCCCGCTCGTAAATCAGGTCCTTGTAGACCTCGTCGGAAATTATTGTAATGTTAAGGTCTTTGCAAATTTTTTCAATTTGTTTTAATGTTGAAATTTCCTGAATTCTTCCGGTTGGATTTGAAGGTGAATTAATTATTACAATTTTGCAGTCTTTTACTTTTTTTTCAAAATCTTCAATGTCTATTTTTCCTTCAATCTTTTCAGTATAATCTGGTTCGAGGTAATTTTTTTCAACAAGTGGTGGATAGCTGTAATAATATGGTTTATGCAGCAAAACTTTATCGCCTGGTTTTCCAATTGCTCTTAATATCAGGTCCAAAGCTTCTGACGCACCGTTTGTTATTACAAAATTGTCTGCGTTGCTTCCAGCATATTGCTTTGACAATGCCTGTCTTAAATTTTTCTGTCCTTGAATTAATCCATATTTAAATTGCCTGTATTCCGGCAAAATTTTAAAAACCTGTTCTGGTGGCGCAAGGTCTGGCTGGCCTGAACCAAAAGAAATTATATTCTTGCCTTGAACTCCAATAAAAATTGACGGGTCTTTTAAAAAATCCTGCATAATTGCACCTTTTGTACTTTTAATACAGTTGTGAATGTTTAAATTGAATTGGCTTTGCATAAAAAAATGCTTTTTTTGGCTTTTAATGTCAGCTATTTAAAGCTTTCTTTGCCTTATATTCTTAATTAACTGTCTTAATTTGGATAGTTATATCTTTGAAAAATCAGTGATTTAAAATGGTAAACAAAAAAGCGCGTGGAAAAAGGGGCAAAACAAGGTCAAAGCTCAAGAACAAAACAGGAAAAGCTTCTGTTAATGAGATTTTAAGGCCTTTTGACAATGGTGCAAAGGTTCAGGTAAATATACGAGCAGACCAGCACAGTGGAATGCCTGCTGCAATTTATCATGGCAGTTTTGGTGTTGTAAAAGGAAAACAAGGCAGTGCTTATAGGGTTGCAGTAAAAAAAGGCAATCTTGAAAATACTTTAATAGTTCACGGAATTCACCTGAAAGAACAAGGGGGCAAAACAAAATGATTGGAGAAAAATTTATCAACCAAAAACCTGTTAATCTGACTGAAGTAAAGCAATTGCTTTCTGACAGAAAAAAAGAAAAAGATTTGACTTACGAACAGGATATTACCCTAAAATTTGCAAAGAAGTTTTCAAAACTTAGCCTGACAAATGCTAAAAAGTTGCAGGCAGATCTTGAAAAAATTGAAGGGCTTGATTCGGAAACAGTAACAAAGATCATTGACATCTTGCCGGATAAAAAAGAAAAGCTACAGCTTCTAATTGTCAAGGAAACTGTGTTAAATGAGGTTGACTTGCAAAAAATACTTTCTATGTGCAAAAAGTACAGGAAATAACTATTTTTTTCAAAAGCGGTGATATGCTATGCCAAACGAAGAAGAAGCACTTGTATTGGATTACATGCCAAAAGGAAAACCAAATAGCTTTAAGCCAGAGCCAATTGCACAAGTTTTAGGAAAACAATTTTTTTCATTGCTTGAAGTAGTTCCAAAAGGAGACCTTAAGGTAATGGAAACCGTTTACGTTGGAAAAGATGAAAGAGCAAAGATTGATTTTATTAAACGAAGAATAAACTTTAATCAGCTTTCAAGTACTGCAGTTGCAGAGCTTGAAAAGGCAGTTGAAAAAATTGTTGCAGACGACCAAAAAAGGTTTCTTGACTTTTTTAATAACGCTCGTTCAATTACTTTGCGAAGACACCAGCTTGAGCTTTTGCCAGGCCTTGGAAAAAAACACATGCTTGACATTTTAAAAGAAAGAGAAAAAAAGCCATTTGATTCATTCGAAGACCTTGCTTCAAGAGTAAAACTTTTGCCAGATCCTTCAAAAACAATTGTGAAAAGAATAATGCTTGAACTGGAAGACGATGTGCTTAATCATTATATTTTTGCCAGACCACCTGCAAAAGAAAACACTTTTGGCAAGCGATTCTAAAATTTATGAATCTTTTTAATGAATTGCAAAACCTGATGGCAAAATACAGGTTTAGAGCAAACAGAAAACTTTCGCAGAATTTTGTAATAAACGAACATCTTATTGAAAAAATTGTTGAACTTGCAGACTTAAAAGCAAGCGATACAGTTCTTGAAATTGGAGCCGGAACAGGTTTTCTTACAAAAGCTCTTTTGAAAAAAAGCAAAGTTATTGCAGTTGAAAAAGATAAAGGACTTTGCAAAGTACTTGAAGAAGAACTTTCACAAAAAAACCTTACTCTAATACTTGGCGATTTTTTAAAAGAAACCATTTCCAAATATAATAAAGTTGTTTCTCTTCCCCCTTATTCTCAAAGTTCGGCCATAATGCATAAGCTTTTGGAAAACCAATTTGAATTAGGAGTTCTTGTTTTTCAAAAAGAGTTTGCAGAAAAGCTCATTGCATTTCCTGGTTTTGAAGAATACTGTGCTTTGAGTGTATTGACTCAGTATTATTTTGATACAGAAATTATACAATCTGTGTCAGCAGGTTCGTTTTTTCCAAAACCAAAAGGTGAGAGTGCAATAGTTGTACTTAAACAATGTAAAGAAATTCAAAAAGTTAAAAACAAAAAAAACTTTACTTTTTTTGTAAAAACTCTTTTCAGATTCAGAAACAAAAATCTTTCAAATGCCTTAAACAAAAGCAGGCAATTTTTGCTGCCAGTTCTTGACATTAGTTCTGAAGAATTTGACAAAAGAGTTTCTTCTATTGAAATGGGTGAAGAAAAAGTTGATTTGCTGCCTGTTGAATATTTTGTAGAAATATTTAATGAAATAGCCTAAAGGTTTTGTGTAGCGCTATCAACGCAATGTTTCAATTATGTTACGTTCAAGTTCAACAATTTCATTCTTTTTTGCATAATCCACTGCCAGCTTGAGTTTTCTTTTATTTTTGCTGAATATTTTGAACAAGGGCTGATTTTTTTTAATAATATTTCCTTCTTCGACGTAAAGATATACCCCTGCTTCCTGATCAGCAGGAGCGCCTGCAATTCTTGCAACAGTGTTGCATTTTCTTACATTAATTTTGTCAATTGTTCCTGACTCTTTTGCAAGTACGTCTTTGCCAAGTTTTAGTTTTGGCATTTTGTTGCTTTTGACGTAATGCCCACCTTGTGCTTTTATTATTTGCTGCATTTTCTTCAATGCCTTTCCGCTTTCAAGAATTTCCTTTGCAATTGTGTACCCTTTGCCTTTTTTTGCTTTGCCGCACATTTCTAAAAGAATTCCTGCTAGCTCGCAGCTTTTTTGAGCAAGGTCGTCAAAAAATTCTCTTTCCAAAATCTGCATTACATATTTTGCTTCAAGCATTGGTCCAAAAACTCTTCCGCATGGGTGTGTTCCGTCGGTTAAAACAGCCTGAACTTCCATTCCAAGTTCCTTTCCTACTGCAATAAATTTTCTTGCCATATCCTCTGCTTTTTCTTTGGTATGGATTTTTACATCTGGTCCGACAGGTAAATCAATTACTACAAACTTGCTTCCAACACTTGCCTTTTTTGCCATTACTGAAGCAATAACCTGTCCTGGTGGATCAAGAGAAAAAGGATGTTCTATTTTGATTATTTCGTCATCAACTGGTGCAAGATCCAGTGCTCCTCCCCATGCAATTACGCCTCCAATTCTTTCAGTAATATTTTTTATCTGCTTCATTGAAAGCGAAACATTTG
>DAOWAC010000102.1 GCA_030634785.1 Chloroflexota bacterium
TTTGAATATAATTTGCAAGAAGTGCAGCAACAACAACAAAAGGAAGAATGACGTAAACTATCACAAAGTCCTGTCCAACCATTGCTGCAAGCTCATCATTCAAAGGAGTAAACAAAACAATCATTGCAACAGCAATTCCCAAAGCAAGCAAGGAAAACAACACAATTTTTATTGTTGCAGAAATTTCTTCAGCTGTTAAATTCCAGTTAAGAAATTCAATTGCAGATTTGTGCTTTGTATCAAATTCAGCGCCCTGTCCAAGAGAAGGAAATTTTTCATAAACTGATTTGCAAAAAGAAACAAAAGGTGGATTGTCAGCCATTGACAATTTTGTTTCACCTGTTTTTTCAAAAGAAGGCAGAGAAATTTTGTTATACCATTCACCTGGACCGGAATCGGCAGAACTTTTTCTTGTTTTTTTTACTTTTCTAGCCATTTAGAAAACAGCTCCCAAAAATCATATTTTCACAAACCTTTTCAGGAACGTGTTCTTAACCCAATATTTCCACTTGCCAAGAACATCATCATAATCAACCTTGCCATTGGATTTCAGTTGCTTTTCTTTTAACAGGATAAGTTTGTTCTTGCAGACAGTTGTATTTTCTGCTTCAAGAAGCTTTGGAATCTTGTACTGGTTTTTTATCTCTACAAGGAATGCTTTGGATTCAGCTCTCATTCTAATATCTGCCCAAATCTGTTTCATTGTAAGACCGCTTGTTCTGCTAATCTTTTCAAAAAGCTCTGATTCCTTTAAACTATCCTCCATTAATTCAAGACTGTCTTTTCTTGCATCATAAAGCATCAAATCAAGCAAAGCACCCTCCCGCTCAGGGTCTTCACTCCAGTGCTTTTTAACCTCGGTAATTTGCACAACACGCCTGTTTCTCTTCAAAGAACCGGCAAACCTAATTGGCCTTGCAACAATCACAATGTCTGTTGCCTTAAAGCTCGTGTTTGGAACACCCAAATCGTTTACAACACGGTCCCATACACTGTAAGTAGAATCACCGTGAACTGTTCCAATAACAATATTTCCAGCAGCACCAATTCGCATTGCTTCATACAAAACCTTTGCTTCGCTTGAACGAATTTCTCCAAGAACAAAAGCAGAATCTCCAAGCCTCAAAGCAGTTCTCAAAGCCTCTTCTGGTGCAACCTCTGTTTCTGTTTTACTAACACTAATTGGACTTCTTGTCTTAAGCCTTTGAACATTAAAACCAACCTTTTTCATATAAGGAACCGGAAGCTCCAAAGTATCTTCCTGAATAATTATCCTTGTATTCTGTGGAATTTCCAAAAGACAACTGCTTAACAAAGAAGTCTTTCCAGAACCACGGCTTCCGGTAATAAGCATTGTTGCCTGCATGTCAACAAAAAAAGAAATAAGCCCTGCAGCCAAAGGCGTTAGGAAATCAACATCAATAAACTGCGGCAAAGTCCATGGAGTTACCTTGTGCAGCCTGAAAGCAAAAGCTGTTCCGTCAGGAGAAAGAGGCGGACCAATAATTGCAATCCTTGTTTCAAGATCAGGCAAATCATAATCAAGAACAGGATGTGCTTCATCAAATGGACGACCGGACATTGCTCTAAGCTTGCTTGTTAAAGCATTGGCTTCTCCCTGAGTGTACAAAATATTTGTCTGACATTGTCCAAATTCGGAATGAACAACATAAAGCGGTTTTGAACCAATCGGACTGTCAATATAAATATCGGTTAAGGTTCTGTCACTTAAAAGAATTTCAAGAATTCCATAACCAACAGTATAACGTGCAACAATTGAAGCCAGTTCAATTATATCAGAAGTTTCTAACTTTATCTTGTTTTCTTTTGCAACATCCTTTATTGTAGACTCATACAATCTTTCAAAATAACGCCTGCTTTTTGCAACAGTACTCAGACTTGTTTTACCAGGTCTGTAACCTGCAACAACTTCTCTGGTTTTGCTCATAACAAAATATTGCTCAGGACTCAGAGTATATTCAGGCGGATTGACAAAGTAAAGATTTTCAGTTTTTGAAGGATGTGAAAAAATCTGCACGGTTGACTTTTTAACAGTGTACTCATCCAAGAGTTCAAGACTTTCCATTTCCTTAAACATTAATCTGCTCCCGATAAAAGACGGTTTTACATCTGCTTCAAAAAGACTATGATAGAGTTCTGCAGTGTCAGGAATCTTTCTAAGTTTTACAAGAAAATCTTTTGTTTTTGCAATAAGCGCAGTTTTCTCAAAAGCCTCTTTCAAATAAACAAGTGTTTCAAGATATGGTTTTGAACATTCAAGATATTCTTTGCCCTGTGCTTTTAATTTTGAATCCTCAACCTTTAATTCTTTAAGCAAAGTAAGATAGGAAAGAATCGGGTCATATGCAAGCTCGTCATGTGCAATCTTTACAAGAGTATCATGCCTTTGAGAAAAATACTGTTCGCATTCCTTGCCTGATTTTCCTAAATGTTTATAGCTCCAGACACTTTCAACACTAAAACTCTGCATTAAAGTTGCAATTTCCGAAAGCAACTTTGTTTGCACTTCGCCATAAACCCTTTCATAAACTTCGCTTAAAACAAGAATTTCTGCTTCAACCTCTGCAAGCACTGTAATGATATGAAAACGACAATGTAAATCATCAGCAATACTTGCACCATAAGGACAATCCTTGCAGGCAAAAATAAGATGACGCCTGTCGCCCTCTTCTTTTACAACATAATCCCCTACTTTTAAACCGCCAATCTCCATAACCTAATCACACTACTTTTACAATAGCAAAGCCTGATACAAAAGCAAAGCCATTGCCTGCTCTATAAAGGAATTAACTTATATAAAAATAATCCGATTTTAGAATAACTCCAACTTGACACATTACCAAATCCTCAAACTATAAGCCAAAAATCAATAAGTTTTTAATAACACAACGTGTTACAATATGTTATGGAGTATGTTAGTTTTAAACTGAACAAACCTGTTCTGAAACAAATTGAGAAAGGAATCAAAGAATTTCACTACAGTACCAAATCAGACTTTTTAAGAGATGCTGTGAGAACAAAACTTCAACTGCTTGAAGAAAGCAGAGCAAAAAAGAAAGCATGGGACGCATTGTTTGCTGCAAAAGGAATGTTCAAAGGACAAGGAAAGGCAAAAACAGAAGAAGAGTGGCATAAGTGGCGTTTTGAAAACAGCGAAAAGTTTGCAAAAGAACTGGAAAAAAAATACGGATTGAAGCCTTAAAGATTATCTTCAGGCAAAGAACATTCAGCAATTCCAATTTCTTCAAAGTGCCGGTCTCTTGTAATTAGAACTGAATTGTTGTCCCTTGCAATAATTGAATGCAAAATATCATAAAATGGAAATTTTTTGCGTCCATTAACCCAGAAGCTAAATGCTTCAGCAGATTGCTCTTTTGAATAATCAAGTTCAATAATTATATCCTTGAAATTTGAAAAAATAAGGGTCGTTCTTTCATGAGAATAATAATCCAACAATTCTTTCCTCACAGCACTTGAAACAATTACAAAATCATTTCTCTTTCTGCACTGCTTCAAAAACTGAAAAGCAAACTCTCCCAACGGTCTAAGGTTGTCTTTTCTGTCCTCAAAATAATCTCTCCAAATCGCAGTATCCAAGTAAAACCTTTTAGCCATCTCAAAAACTTTTTCTTAAAGAGTTTTTAAAGCGCTTTTGAGAGTAAGTTTCCGGTAAAAAAAAATCCAATTCCCAAACCCAAAAAA
>DAOWAC010000066.1 GCA_030634785.1 Chloroflexota bacterium
CCTACGGGAAAAAAGCCTTGGGAAAAACCTTTGCTTCGCAAAGAAAGCCTTTTTTACTTTGGCAAAAAAGCCTCGGGAAAAACACAGCCACCAATTAATATCAAGCAGGGGTGGCTGAGTGGTTAAAAGCGCACGCTTGGAAAAAACCTTTTCTTAAAAAGAAAAGGTTTGCGAAAAGAACTTTCGGCTAATGTCGAAAAGAAGCTATTGCTTTGCAATCGCAAATTCCAACAAGCGTGTTTCTTCACGGAAACGCGAGTTCGAATCTCGTCCCCTGCGCTTTAACCTTATGACAGCACACTAACAGAAAGTTTTCAACTGCTTTTAAGCAGGTTGACGTAAAACAAAGTCTGCTTTAAATAAGTTGCCAGTTTGGGCTTCCTATGGCTAAAAGGTTTTACTTGGATACTGCTATTTGGCGGGATTACTTTGAAGACAGGAGTGATGGCACTAGGCCTCTTGGTGAGTTTGCCTTTCAGTTTCTTAGAAAATGTGGCGAGAACAATGCGATTGTTTTTGTTTCTGATGTTGTTGTTTTGGAATTAAAAATTCGTTTTTCAGAACAGCAGTCGAAAGAAATATTTTCTTCTTTTGAAAGCATGATTACTTGGCTTGATGCTAGTGCCAAACAGACTTCCAAAGCAAGAGAAGAATGGAGAAAAAGAGACAAGGCACTTCCGTTTAAGGATGTTCTTCATGCCATTATTGCAAGAGACAATCATGCAATACTGATTGCTCGAGACAAGCATTTCTTTGACCAGTTATTCTCAATAGTTGAGGTGCAAAAGCCGGAAGATGTTGATTTTATTTGAGGCCAAATTTTTTCTCAAAGTGTTCTAACATTTCCTTATTAAGCTTTTTTTCAAACTCTTGCTCTTTCTTTTTGGTTCTCACTGGAAACTTTCCCTTCAAAGACCCCCTTGCGGCAAATAACGCATCCCACGCCTTTTTTTTAGATCTTTGTTCATCTAACAAAGTAAGCTTAGTTCTAATAGCATCCCTGACAAAATCAGTCTTGGTGCTGTAATGAAACTCTTTCATGTCCTTACCAATCTGTTTAGAAAGGTTAGCATCCAGCCTAATACAAATATTATCCATTTTATCTAATTTATCCATAAGATACTATGTTATACGTTGTAATATAAAAATATATCGAATTCTATGTATTACTATTGCAGTCCTGGAATTGCTTTGGCAAGCCCATGCTATTACTCTTTTCCACTAAAAACACAAGACAAGCCCAAGCCGCGTAGTCGGTTGGGCTAAAAGAAACCGTTTGGTCTATTAAATTAGCTTGCAAATAACAAAATAGTCTTTGACTACTAATCCGCCTTTTTTACGGCAATAACCCGATAAATTCTGTCACCTGATAACTGGAATGCTTTTTTCCAGTAACTTCCTCTTTTCAAAGATTTTCTTAGCATTTTTTTGCTTATTTCTTTTTCAGAAAAGCCTGCTTCTCTAAAAGCCCTTTCTACAAGAGCAAGATTGTCTGCATCAACAGTTACCACAATTTTGCTGTTGTCTTTTAATTTTTGCCTTGCAGTTCTAAAAACCTCTGCAGTATACCTTAGAGTGGATTCAAAATGCTTTTTGCTTCCCAGATAAGATTTTCCCCCTGCATTGTAGTGTCCAATTGCCATGTCTGAAGAAATTCTTGAAACGCTGTTGTCTTCCAAACCTTTAAGGCCTTCAAGAAAATCTGCATTTTTTTGTTCTACGTTTTTTGGGAACCTGGTTTTAAACAAAGAAAACCACCTATTTGGTTTTCTTAAATCTATACCAACTATTCTTGTAGTAGGGCGCTTTTTTGCAATCCTTATTGTTTTATGGGCTTTTCTTTCAAATGGCCAGCGTAGCCCTACGTTTCCCAATTCTACTACCAAATGCCTTGTTTTGGAATTCTTCGTTTTTGGTTTCATTAAAAACTAATCTTTTCCTAAAAATTTAAATCTTTCGCAAAAGCCTGTTATCTGGTACAACAAACTTGTTTTTGCTGTTATTCTTTTAACAAAAATATTCTGTCGTTTTTTCGAACCCTTTCAGAAACCTTTATTCCGACAAAACGTCCTTTTGAAACCTTTTCAACATTTTTGTGGTTAATTTGCATTGAGAAAACAGGTTGTTCAAAAAAGGTGTTTTTGCCCTGAAAAAGCAGCTTGTCATTTTTTGAAATGCTTTCAATAAGCTTTACTTCTGCAACCATTGCCTTTGCATAAAAGTTTGTAACAATACCAATCTGCTTTCGCTTTTGTGTTTGTCTACTACCCTGTTTTGTTGCAAGATCTCTTGCACTAGGTTTTGAAAAGAAAAAGCCCTTTGAAAAACCCCTGTTGAAAACGCTTTCAAGCTGTTTGTTCCAAGAAACAATTTTTGTTTTTGAAAAAGTTTTGTCTGCAATTGAATCAATTGCTTCACGATAACATTTTGTAACTACGGCAACATAGTGTGCTGGTTTGTTTCTTCCCTCAATTTTAAGAGAATCAATTTTAGCAGCAATGATTTTGTCAAGAAATTCAATTGTCTTAAGGTCTTTTGGAGAAAGAATTAAGTTTCCCTGCAGTAAAACATCTTTTTCTTTATAGTTGGGTGAAACGCCATCTAAAAAGAAAGCACGCCTGCATGGTTGTAAACATTTTCCTCTGTTTGCGCTTGTTCCAAATACTTCGTGGCTTAAAAAGCAACGGCCTGAAACAGAAATACACATTGCTCCATGAACAAAGCACTCTATTTGACTGCCTTTTGTTGCCTTTTTTATTTCAGCAATTTGCTTTAGGTTTAATTCCCGTGCAAGAATAATTCTTTTAATTCCCATCTTTTTGTATTCAGCTACTGCAACAGAGTTTGCAGCACTTGCCTGAGTACTAAGAAAGGGTATAAGACCATGTTTTTTTGCAAGTGAGAGAACACCAAGATCTGAAAGGATTACCGCATCAACCTTTGACTGTTTTGCTTTTTTTAAAATACTTTCAGCTTTTTTTAGTTCTTTGTCAAAAACAATTGTGTTCAAAGCAAGATAGCCTTTTACTTTGTTTTTGTGCAAGAACGCCATTAGTTTTTTTACGTCTTTTGTATTAAAATTTGTTCCAAGATCCCGCATATTAAAGCCTTTAATTCCAAAATAAACTGCGTCAGCTCCATTTTTTACTGCTGCAATTGCTGATGCAAAATTTCCTGCTCCTACAAGCAGTTCTGGCTTTTTTTCTTTTAGTCTTGTTTTCATAAAAGAACTAGGCTCTGAATTGTATAAAAATTTGCTGTTTTTGTATCAAAAAAAAGCTTTTTATAGTAAAAAAGCCTAACATAAGCAGATTTTTTATTAAATTTTTGGAGGTGAAAAAATGACACTTAAACCAATGGCATTTGCTGTGTCAGGCGGAATAATCTGGGGCGTTGCAGTATTTTTGATGGCTCTTGTTTCAGGCGGAACAGGATATGGTCTGGGTTTTATTTATGCACTAGGAACAATATACCTTGGCGTACAACCAGGCATACTTGGTGCAATCCTCGGACTTGTCTATGGCTTTATTGATTTCTTTATTTTCGGCTTCATCTTTGTAACTCTTTACAATATACTTGAAGTTAAATGTGAAGCAAGAACTGGAAAATAAAAAATTTGAAAACATAAAATTTTACAAGGGTGCAAAAAACACCCTTGCTTTTTTCTATTTTATTTAAAAAAAGAATCGGTTGTGAAAAGAATTATTCTATTTGCAAGGTTTTTCCAACGTTTTCAAGTTCGTTTTGTATTGATTTGATTTCGTCTGCGATTTTTTTTGTTTGTGATTCAAGTGATTGTTTTGAAATTAGTTCTCTTAATTCAAGTAGTTGAATTTGTAAAACCATAATTTCTTTTTCTGCCTTTTTGTCAATATAATAATCTTTTGCTATTCGCCTTCTGTCTCTTTCACCTGATCTGTTTTGAGACATTAAAATAATTGGAGCCTGAATTGCTGCAAGACAGCTTAATGTAAGATTCAGAAGGATAAATGGATAAGGGTCCCACTTGTTAACAATAACTAGTTCAATATTAAGATAAATCCACACTCCCAAAAAAGTGAAAAAGATAATTATGAAACCCCAGCTTCCCATTGTTCCAGTAAGCTTATCAGCTGCCCATTGTCCAAAAGTAAGCCTGTGTCTTGTCCAAGGAGTTTTGTGGTTCTTTGTTTTTTTTGCAGTAGTGTTTTTTTTTGCATTTGCAGAATTGCTTTCGGCATTTGTAAAATTACTTTTTTCTGCATTTTTTGCATTATTTTTTTTAGACATTCAGTGAAAATAGGTCTTTTTTCTATTTAATTCTTTTGGCTTGCAAAATCCAAAGGCATTATAATCTTTTCCTGCAAAAATTTGTAAATGGAAAAGAAGTTTTTTACGATTTTGGCTATTGTACTTGTAGTTGCAATTTTAAGCGGTTGTGTACAGCCTGATGACACTGGTGGTACAACTGGTACAGGACAGGAAAATGGAGGCATTAATATGAGCGAAGTAGTTGAAACAGGAAATAGTATTGCAGTAGAGTATAAGGGGACATTACAGGATGGAACCCAATTTGATGCAAGTGAGGGCAGAGCTCCATTAGAGTTTACAGCCGGAACAGGTCAGATGATTAAAGGATTTGATGCAGCAGTAATTGGCATGACTTTGAATGAAGAAAAAACAATTACTTTGCAGCCATCAGAAGCATATGGTGAAACAGACCCTAGCAAAATAGTGGAAGTTCCAAAAGCAAACATTGGAGACGCAAACAACCTCAAAGTTGGAATGTCTGTTACAAACAGCCAAGGAATTAACGGTGTTGTAAAAGAAATAAGGGACAATGTTATAGTAATTGATTTCAATCACCAGCTTGCTGGAAAGCCTTTAACTTTTTGGATAAAAGTAGTAAAAATTGACAAATAAGCAAAGCAAGCATTTAAATCCTTTTTTTTACCAATTTTTTTTTATCTTTTAATTTAACGCGGGAGTCCGATAGCGGTCAATTCGGCCAGGTTGAGGGCCTGGTGGCTTAGTGCCTTCGGGAGTTCAAATCTTCCCTCCCGCAAGTTATACCTACAAATTAGATGTATTTATATATTTGTAGGGATAACTATTTAGTATGTTCCTGAAAGAGAAAACTGTCAAAAAGAAGAAGTATCTTTACTTGGCAAAGTCTTTGAGGCTGCCTGACGGCTCAGTCAAGACTATTGAGAAGATTGTTGACAAAGGTAAGCCCTTAAAAGAGCTTGAAAAAAAGCACATAGACTTTTTTATTCAAAAGGAAAAAGAAGCTTTTGCAAATTTTGCTCTTAAAACTTATGCTCAGGATGACATTTTCACAAAAGAGCAGCTGAAGAAAATAGAAGCGATAAAAGCTGAATACCAGTATACTATTAAAAAATTCAATAAGAACCAGTTGAAGGACGCTTTTGACAGGTTCATTGCAAACTTTACCTATGAGTCAAATGCAATTGAAGGAAACTCCTTGACCCTGAAAGATGTTGTCATCGTTATGTTTGAAAAAAAGGTTATTCATGGGAAAGAGTTGAGGGAGATATATGAAACCAGAAACAGCAGGCGCGTAATGGACCTGCTTTTGAAGAAAAAGTTTAATGTAAATGAAAAGGACATAAAAAAAATGCATAAAATGCTAATGCAGGACATTGATGAAAGAACAGGCTACAAGCTCATTCCAAATTTTCTGACAGGCAGCGAAGTGAAACTAATTCCCCCAGAAGAAGTTGAAAAAGAAATGAAACATTTATTGAAATGGTGCGAAAAAGCATCGCAAAAAATGCACCCTCTTCAAGTGGCCGCCTTGTTCCACGGAAAGTTTGAAAGAATACACCCTTTTGAAGATGGAAACGGCAGGGTCGGAAGGTTCCTAGCAAACATTATATTAGTGAACAAGGGCTACCCGCCCCTAATAATCAGGAGCA
>DAOWAC010000151.1 GCA_030634785.1 Chloroflexota bacterium
AAAACATGGAAATAAAAATTAATGGAATTAAAGGACTAGGAAATGCTTTTTCAATGAAAACCATTCAAAACGAGATGGAAACAGCACTCTCAATGAGTCATAAACTTTCGAAAACCATAATAGTAAAAAAACGAAGAATTAAATTAAATAATTCGTAAAAAAAACGACCAAAACCCAGCCTTTTTAATTCTTTACTATACATAATTATTTTGTAGAATTGGGTCTTTTTAGGAAAACATCCTTTAAAGGCTTTTTTAAAAAATTAATAAATTAAGAATTTATCAAAATTAGGAAAACAATCATTCATTAAAAAGCATTTTATTGTTAATTGCTTTATGGTTGAAAGAGTTTTGAAAATTAAGGAAACCAAAGAAGGCATTTTGTTGCCTGTACTGGTTGTCCCACAAGGCAAGGAATTTGCCATAATAGGTTTTGATGAATGGAATAACAGCCTGAAAATAAGGCTGTCAAAAAAACCGGAAAAAGGGAAAGCAAACCAGGAATTGGTAAAAGAACTGCGCAAATTTTTTAGCGCAAAAGCAGAAATTGTGAAAGGAAAAAAACAGCGGCAAAAAATGCTGTTAATACACACTGACAAAAAAAGTGTGCAAAAAAGCCTTTCCAGTCTCTGAAAGCAAGAACCTGATTCTACACCAAAAAGAAAAGGTGATTTAAAAAATGGCAAAAACTTATCTGAGTACTGTAAAGTATGTTATTAAAACAGATTTTACAATTGAAGGAATAGTTGACAAACATGACATAATCGGAGCCATATTTGGTCAAAGCGAAGGCTTAATAGGCGAAGAAATGGACTTAAAAGAATTACAAAAAAACGGAAAACTTGGAAGAATTGAAGTTGAAACCCAGGTAAAAAGCGGAAAAACCGTTGGAGTTTTAACAATTCCAAGCAGTCTTGACAGAGTACAAACAAGCATTCTTGCAGCTGCAATTGAATCAGTTGACAAAGTAGGACCTTGCAATAGTGAATTTGCAACAACCTCAATAGAAGATGCAAGAAAAGAAAAAAGAAAAACTGTTACTGAAAGAGCAAAAGAACTACTTTTGAAAATGGGAACAGATATGCCTGAAACACAGGAACTTGCAGAAGAAATAAGAGGACTTGCAAGAACATCTGATTTGAAAGAAATTGGAAGAGACAAAATCCCAATAGGACCAGAAGTTGATTCAAACAACGAATTAATTTTAGTAGAAGGAAGAGCAGACGTCATAAATCTTGTAAAACACGGAATCAAAAATGTTGCAGGAGTAGGCGGAGCAAAAATTTCAAGAACAGTAATAAATCTTACAAAAGGAAAAGAAGTAACCGTCTTCGTTGACGGAGACAGAGGCGGAGACATAATTGCAAGACAATTATGCCATGCAATGAAAATAGAATTTGTTGCAAAAGCACCTGACGGAAAAGAAGTTGAAGAATTAACATTGAAAGAAATTCTTGCAGCTCTTAGAAAAAAATCAGAAGCAGGCGCTACTTTAAATGAAAAAAGAATTCCTTTTGAAGCAAGAAGAAGCTTTACAAGCAGACCTGATACAAGAAGTACTGGCAGAAGAAGCTTTGGAAACAGAGATGCTCCAAGAGAAAGAAGCTATGAAAGCAGAAGCAGAACACCAAGCAGAAGCTTTGAAGAAAAACCAAGCTTTGAAAGAAGCACCAGACCAAGAAGCAGAAGCTATGAAACAAGTGCTCCAAGAAACAGAAGCTTTGAAGAAAAACCAAGCTTTGAAAGAAGCACCAGACCAAGAAGTGGAAGCTATGAAAGCAGAAGCAGAACTCCTGTAAGCAATTTTGACAGACCTAATGCAAGACCAACTGAATTGCCACCAATACAGGCAAAAGATCTTGGTGCATACTCAAAGCCAATGAAAGAACTTGAAGGAAGCCTTAAAGCACGCTTTTTTGATGCAAAAATGAAGAAACTCAAAGAAGTCAATGTAAGAGACCTTTTGAAAGAAATGGGAAAGACAAAATCAACAAACTCAGTAGTCTTTGATGGCATTGTGACAAAAAGGCTCCTTGAAGCTGCTGAAAAAGGAAAAATAAAACAGCTTGTTGGTGTAAAAAAAGGCAGAATTGAGGATTCAGAAACAGTAAAGGTTTCAACCCTTTACTGAATTTTTTTATTTTTTCCTCTTTTTTCTAAAAGGCCTAGCCGCAGGGTCTTCCAAATGCTTTGCAAAATCAGGCCTTACAACCCTTGTTT
>DAOWAC010000064.1 GCA_030634785.1 Chloroflexota bacterium
AACAAGTGAATCTTTTTCTTTCTTGAATTCTTTAAGGAACTTGTGAAATTTGTTTTCAAGCACATCTGCAGGTTGCTTTGTATTATAAAATTCCCAATACAATTCGGGAATTTTTTTGTTTGCAACAACTTCAACTGACGCAATTAAATCAAGAAATCTGTAAAGCCAGGTCATTGAAACATTTCTTTTCTTAATTGTTTTTTTCACAAACGGCTGCCATGAATTAAGACTCATATCTCCCAAAATACCAATGCATGCAAGCCAGTCAAGGTCAGAAACATCTATAACTTTGCTGAACAAGTCAAAGGCAAATTTGCTTGCAACATAAGTGCTTGGTTCTTTTTTAGTAAAAAACTTTGCTTTTAAAAAAACAGTTTTTTCACTGTTCAAATCCTTGTACATTTTGTGATGGTCAACAACAAGACATTTTTCAAAAGTGCATGTTTCAGTCAGACCATTTTCCATTCCGTCAAGTCCAATGTCAACAATAATCAACTTGTTTGTTTTTTTCTTTTTTATCAATTCCAATGCCTTTTTTTCCTGGGCATAATTGCCATATTCGTAAGGTAATACAACAATAGGTTTGTTTCCTGTAAGTTTTTCAACAGCTTTTCCTGCAATCAAAGCAGAGCACAAGCCATCAGCATCACTATGGTGAATAATGGCAATTTTGTCGTTTTTTGAAAGTTCTGCACAAAATTCCTTAAATTTCTTTTCAAGTTCTGTTTTGCTCATCATGCTCATGCTAATATCGTGATGCAAAAATTTAATAATGGGAATCAATCTAATATAACAAAAGATAAAACAAGGGGGCAGTTAACAAAATGGGTTACGCGCATGAAAATAGCAGAGGACAAAAATATTATTTGCATCAAAGAGGAAAACTTTTTTTCTTCAGTAAGAAAAGTGAGGATGGAATTGAATTTCCAGAAGGTTTTATGGTTGTTGAAAACCAGCGTACTGGTCTTCCAATGCTAAAAAGAAAATAATTGTAATTTTTTGAGGTGATGTTTTATGAAATACAATACAAAACGATTGAACAAAGAGGTTGCCTATTATAAAAAAGCACTTTCAAAAAAGCTTGGCAAGGGTAAAATATGTCTTGTAGAATTAAGGGTTAAAAACGAAAAAGCATTTTTTTCACTTGCCCCCCTAAGCAGGGCAATTGATTCGCTTGGAGCAGACATGAGTGTTTTTGTCACACAAAAAGAAAGCAAGATGCTAAAGACATTAAACAAAACATGGAGTCTTTACAGAGTGCTTGAACATGGGACAATAAACAAGGAAACAAAAGCACTTGACGATTTTATTAAAAGTGTTGAAAAAAAGACAAAAAGTAAATATTTCTCAAAGCTATTCAAAGAACCTGACTTATACATAACTGCTGGGCTTGATGGCTTTGTTGTAGATGAAAAAAAGCTTTCATTCAAAACAGGGTGGCGGCACAAGCGGCTTTGGAAAGAACTTCTTCAAACTGCTGGAAAAATTCTTACACAAGGATATGGTGCTAGGGAAAATGAGCGTGTTTCTGTTGGTTTTGAGCTCCTGCCAATAGCAAAGGATTTGAAGTTACCATTGGATGATTATCTTGATAACTTTTCAATTGCATATTCTTTTGCTTCAAAAGCGGCAAGGCTTTGTAAAAGTGTTTCGCTTGGTTCTGAAACTTCAAGAAAAAGCCCGCTTGAGCCAATGGAAAGAATCGGTGACCTTTCAGCAACAATTGTTGGTTGTGAATATGAAAAAAAAATTAATGAGCCTTGGTTTAAAGCATTTAAAAAATTGAGTTCATTTATTGGAGCAGACAAACTCCAAAGAACCAATATTTCTTTTGGAGTTACTGGACAGGGTTATGGCGGAAAACATTTTTTTGGAATGAAGATTGGATATCCTACTCCTAACAAAAAGGCAAGATGGCAAAGTCCTGGAGCAATGTTACTAAAGCCATGGTGGTATGAACAAACAAGGATTGATCCAAGGCTTGCAAAAAGAAGACTTGCAATTACAAGTACTTTGCCGTTGGAAAATTATGTTCGAACCTGCAACATAAACTTTTTTACTTTAAGAAAGAGAGATGAAAAGATTAGAGCAGAACTTAAAAAATGTGTTAAGATTTTTGCAGTTGGAAAGAAAATGCCGCAGGGACAGACCAATCTTGAGCTTGACACAATGCATTTGTATTCCGGAAAGAGCCCAATTCTTTGCTCTGACATTGAAGTAAACCCAAAAGTTCCTCATGAAGCCAAAAAATGTTTTAAGATGAAGGAAGCTGGGCGATATGGGAATTTTCCAGGAGGAGAAGTCTTTTTTACTCCTCACAAAATGGACGGAACATTTGTTGGAGACGTAGTAATAAGCATTGACAAAAGTTATGTCATTCCAAATAACAACCCAATGGTTGTTTCAATAAAGAACGGACATTACAAGCTTTTGAAAGCAAGCAAGTTAATTGGTGCTGCATTTAAAAAAAGAAAAAAGGACAGCAAAAAAACAATTGACCTTTTTGAAAAAAACAAAAGCATGCCTGCAAAAGCAATTAAAGGACTTAGAGCAAACTTTGACAGGGTTGGAGAATTTGCAGTAAATACAAATCCAAAAGCAAGACTGTCAAGGTATTTGATTGAAACAGAAAAGCTTGCAGGAATGATGCATATTGCTTTGGGTTCCGGTTACGAGCCAGGAAGGGAAACAACTTATCATTCTGATATTGTAATTAATGTGCCCAGGCAAAAAATTGACCTTTGGGGTGTTGGTGCCACAGGAAAAGAACACTGGATAATAAAAAAAGGAAAGTTTGTAGTATAAATGCAACAGGAAAGTTTGTGGTATGAACGAGTTAGTCAAAAGAAGGAAAAAATTCTTTGAAATGACTGGTGCAAGTGCTGCTTTGTTCAAAACAAGTGACTCTTTGCAGGATTCTACCGTTAGCTATTTTTCTGGATTGCCAAAACAATTTCTTGCAAACAATCTTCTTGTAATAAAGCCGACAGGAAAGCCATTGCTGATAAAATCTCTTCTTGAGCCAAAAATTTCAGTGCCTGGTGTGACTGTAAAAAACATTAACAAACGGAAACAGCTTGAAGGAATTCTAAAAAAAGAATTAAAAGGTGTAAAAAAAATTGCTTTGAATAAACCATTACACACTTCTTTTTCTTTAAGGGCTTTGAAAAAACTTATTGGTAAAAAAAAGCTTGTTGATGCTTCAAAACAGCTTGGTAAAATGCGTTCTGTTAAGTCTGCAATAGAAATTGAAAAAATTTCAAAAGCCTGCAAAATTGCAGAGTCGGTTGCTGAAAGTATTGAAGGAATTTTCACAAAAGGAATGACTGAAAAAAGACTTGGTTTGGAAATGGAGTCAATGCTGCGCGAAAAAGGTGACAATACATTGCCATTTCCTCCAATTGTTGCATCTGGAAAAAATGCAACCGCTCCGCATAGCATTCCTTCAACAAAAAGAATAACCAAGGGTCTTCTAATGCTTGATTTTGGTGCTTGCTTTAAGGGTTATTGCAGTGATATCACACGTGTTTTTAGTGTTGGTAAGGCTGGAAAAAAACAACAGCAGCTTTATGCAAATGTTTTTGCTGCAAAACAGTTTTCACAAAGTCAAATAAAGACCGGGGTAATAATGGGTGAGGTATTTGACAAAGCTGCCGGCTTTTTGAAAAAAGAAACAGGTTTTCCACTAATTCATGGTCTTGGTCATGGTCTTGGTTTGGACACACACGACTTTCCAAGCGGTTTTTTATCAGGAAACAAGGAAAAATTGCAAAAGGACATGGTTTTGACAGTAGAGCCTGGCATTTATGGTAAATTTGGTGGCATTAGACTAGAGGATGATGTTGTTGTAACAAAAAAAGGTTGCAGGTCTTTAACTAATGCGCCTGCAGAACTCTTATTGCTTTAATTTATTCCATAAAATTATTTGGTAACATAGCATTGCAGCAATTGCCTGACTTTTTCCAAACTTGTCAGGAATTACTTCTGCTAAACTAAAGCCGATTATTTCTTTTTTTTGACAAATTTCGTAAATCAAATCCCGCAAAGCTTCAAGACTTAAACCAAAAGGAGTTGGAACTCCTGTTTCAATTCCTTCTCTTAAATCAATGCAGTCTATGTCAATGTTTAGCCAAACCTTTTTTGATTTAATTGTGCTAATTATTTTTCCAAAACTTGGTTTGTCAAAAAGCATGTTTTTTTTCTTCATCCATTTTGGAAATTCTTGTTTTTCATAAAATGCTTTTGGCATTGAAGGACAGTAAAAGATTTTGTCTGCCAGATTTTGTTCTGAAACAAATTTCATTTCTTCCTCGTTAATCAAATCCCTTACTCCAACCCAAACTTGTTCAAATTCTTTGTCAAAAATTCTGTGAGAAACTGCAGCATGGCTTTCCTTTTTGTTCTGCCATTCCTCCCTCAAATCAAGATGTGCATCAAAATTGACAAAACATGCATCTTTTGGAACAGCTTTCAGCAATCCGTTAACCACACTGTGGTCGCCTCCCAAAAGCACAAAAAATTTTCCTGCTTTCAGGGTCTTTTCTGCGAATTTTTCTGTTTTCCTAATCATTTCCTTTGTATCTTTTGGGGTTATTATTCCAAAATTGTGTATTGAGGTTTCCAATGTTTTGCCAGCCATTGGATTCTCTATGTCCATTTGGTGACTTGCCTTGATTATTGCCTCTGGTGCAAGGGCTGCACCTTTTCCATAGCTTGCGTTCTCGTCCCAGGCAACTCCTAAAAGGGCTGTGTCTGCATACTCAAACTTTGGGTTTCCTTGCACAAAGAAAAGGGTTTCATTTCCTTTCGCCATAGTATTCTTTTTTTGTTGGAATTTGTTTAAAAACCCGTTTGGACTAGCTTGATCAATAATTAAATACTTTGTTGAACTTATCTTACTTATGAAGGTGTGGAAGCCGAAACTTAATAGACGGGGAGCAAAGCGTGTTTTTACGCTTGTTGAAAAAAAGTCGGTTCCTAAGCTAAAACAGTCACTTAAACAAATTTACGGCCCTTTAAAACCAAAGTTTTATTCTGTTCTCGGAGGGCAAATTCTTTCAGTTGCAAGCATTCCTATTCAGGATGGTTGTGTACACAAAGCCGTGGTTTCAAAACTGGATAGGAGAAAAAACGTTTTTGAGCCATTTGCAGACTGTAATCTTGTTTTTGGCAAGGGTGCCATTAGGATAACTGAAGCATCCAAGCTTCCAAAAATTTACAAGAGTAAACGAATTTTTATCGGAACAGATATTTTTGGCATGCCCTTGGCAAAAAATTTTCCTGTTGAAGTTGAATCAAACTTGTTTGTTAAACAAAAAACTGGTCTGAATCTGTTTAGATTGTTTTTGAATGAAGCCATTTCTTTTGCAAATAAAAAAGAATTAAAACTGGTTGCTGTTTCTGCTCAGAATAAAACTCTTGTAAAATATTATTCGGGGTTTGGTTTTAAATTTACTAAAAAAGAAGGTCATTTTAGGATTGACCTGCCTCATTCGTAAAAGCAGAAATAAACCTGATTTATTTCCTCATCATATCCTGTTGTAATAAGGTACTCTTTTTCAATTATGTCTGTTGCAAGAACCAGCGTGTGTTCTTCCAATGTTCCGCATTTTTCAGGAGAAATCTGGATTCCTTGTGCAACCTGCTTTGCTTCGAGTGCTCTTACTGATACAGTCAGTCCTGTTTGCTGTACTGCAAGCATTACTGTCCATCCAAGTAAAAAAATCAGCAAAAGTCCAAGAATCATGTCACTTACTTGCATGCAAAAATAAGGACTTGCAACTATTTAAATGTTAGTTGGCAAACGGGTCAAGCTATGTCTTTTCTAATAATTGTCAACAAACTTGTTGATTGTTTGAAAAATGCAAGTATTAAAAAAAAGGTAGCAGGCCCTTAAGGATGCTATTGAAAAGCAATGGAGAGAATTCAAAAAGATTTTAAAAGAAAGCTGGGTTGCCAGTCAGCGTTCAAGCTTTTACTGTTACAACTTTCTTTTTTCGCTTTGCAGCTTTTGGCGGCATGCT
>DAOWAC010000106.1 GCA_030634785.1 Chloroflexota bacterium
AATTCTTCTTTTTGGCAGAGAATATTTGGCAGATTACTGGCCTTTTGTTTTGTTTGGTTTGATAATTTTGAGCCTTATAATTGGAGGAAAGCAACCGGAAGCACAACAGCCCGACATGTTTGGCGGAGACATGGGCGGGATAGGCTTTGGAGGCTTTTAACATTGCTTGCAATTGTTCTTATTCTGGTAGCAGCAGGACTTTTATTTATTTTACTTAATCAAGGTCTTTTGGCAATGTTGTGCCTTGCTGCAGCAATACTTATAATAACTGCTGGCTTTTTTTCAAAAACAAAAACTACAATAAAACGTGTTGGAAAAAGCGGAAAAAAAGGAATGAAAGAAGGATTGTATGAAGCAGAAACCGAACATCCTGACAAATCAGTTTTGGAAGATGCTGTTTCAGGAGCAGGAGAAATTTCAGGAGCACAAGTTGGAGCATCTGATGCTCACAAGTTTAAGACAACAAACAATGCAGGCGGTGCTGCTGAAAAAATAGTTGAAACATTCAAAAAAGTGTTTAAATAAGCTGGAGACATTCAAAAAGGTATTTAAGTAAGCTAGAATTTAACAGACTAAAATTAGAGTTTTCCCAAAATCTTTCTGTCGGTTTCAAGAATTTTTCCCATTATTGATTTTACTGCTCCAAGCTCTGCTTTTAATTCTTTTAAGTCTTTTTCCATTACTGCAAGCCTTTGGTTAACTGCAACAGTGTCTTCTGAAGGAGCAGTCTTGCTCTTGTTTTGAAGCTGTTTTTCAAGATGTGAAATTTTTGCAAGTAATTCGTCGGTTTTTTCAGATTGTGCTTCCAAGGCAACATGAGTAGTAGTATGCATTGCTACATGTTCTGGTTTTTCTTCAGTTGCTATTTTTCTTGCCTCCAAAGGCTTTGGTTCAGGTTTGGCTACAGGAACTGTTTCACCTTTTGCTTCGGCAATATACTGTAATATTTCCTTATCTCCCAAGCCAATATCTTTTAGGGTTTGTTTTACTACGTCGTCATCAATGCCGCTTGCGTACATTTTTTTAACAGTGTCAAGCACAATTTCTTTATCAACCAAATAAAATCACTCAAATGAGTATTCTTTTTCCCAAGAGTGTATTCTTTTGAAAATTATCCCAAGGGGTATTCTTTTATTTCACTTATACTATAGTTATACTGCTTTAAATAACTTAGTTTCAAATAAAAGCAGGTGTAATTTGTGAAATTCAAACTGAGAAACGGTCCTTGGAAAACTGTCTTTGAAGGAAAGTTTCAAGAGCATGAAATGGAAATTTTGATGAATCCTGAACAGGTAATGCTTGTTGCAATTTATGAAAAGGAAGGCAAGGAAACTGTTGGAGTAATATTGCAGTCATTTGCAGTATTCAGTGCTGTTGGAGAAGCTGAAACATTTATTGAAAGCCTGCAAAAGGAAGCTATTATTCTTTCAAGACACGATGGAAAGCATACTGTACAATTTCTTGCAATTGCAAGCAAACATGTTTATGTAAAAGCCGAAGAACAAAAAGTTTTGAAGGCTGTTGATGAATTACTTGAAAATGTGTCTGGTTCAGGAAACAAAATCGAATCTGTTGCAAAATCTTTTGATTTGCAACTTACACCGCTTGGAAAATGCAGTTCGGCAATAAAGCAGTCTTTTTTCAGTCAGCCTTTTATTGTTCCAATGTTTGCAAAGGAAGCAAAAAGAATTGAAATAGAACAAGAAGAAGCACAGGTTGATTTAGGAACTGGAGGAGCTGCAGTAATTCTTGGAACAAGCAAAGCAGGAAAGCAGATAAAAGAACCAGTGCAAATGTTCCAAAGGACAATTGTTTCAGACGGAACAATGAAACAAAGAGAAGAGTTTATCAGAATAATTGCAGAAAGTTTTTTGCTTGCAAATACGCCAGTGTTAATTTTTGACGAACACAATAGTTTTTCAGGTCTTGCACATCCTGCCAAAAACTTTTCAGAATTGCAAACTCATGGAATTCAAATAGATCCAATGGGCTTTCCAACAAAAGAATTCAAACTTGCAAAAAGTATTAAGATTAATGTAAATGACATAAACTCTGCCGGACTTATGCAATTGTTTGGATGGAGCGATGAAGAATCTGAAAAAGTTATTGTTGAAGGATTGAAAAAAGGAAAGGTTAAAGGTTTTGAACAGCTTTCAGACAATATTGAATCTCTTGAAACTGAAAACCCTTTCCTGAAAAAAAGAATTGAACGTGTGCTAAATCTGATTGATGTTCTTTATCCTCAAATGTTTGACGGAGATAATAATATTGAAGAAATTGTGCAAAGAAAATTCAAACATATTGGAAGAGCAAGCATTGTAAGCATGGAAAAAATTGACCCAAGAGCATTAACTCTTTTGCTTGAAAGTCTTTCAACAGAAATAATAAACTTTTTTAGCAAAAAAGGCGAGGCAAAAACCACAAGGCTTTTGGTAGTAATTCCAAAAATTGAAAACATTTTTATGATAAAAGAAAATCTTGCATTAAAAGGATTTATCAAAATGCTTACTGAAATGAAAAGGTTTGGAATAAGCTTTATTATTGGAACTGAGAAAAGAAACGATTTAAGCAAAGAGCTATTACAGTTATGTGAAACCAAGGCAAGCATCATAAAAGAAAATGATGCAGCAATAGATTTCCCCGATAGTAAAAATTACAGAATTTTGGTAAGACCGACTTTAAGCAGAGTAAAAGAAGAATAAAAGTCTTGTTATAAAATAAGTATTTTAGGATTTCTTTTTTATTGTTCTTGCTTTAACATGTTTTCCTGCAATCATGTCTTTGGCCTGATCTATTGTTACAAATTCAAGCGGATTTATTGAGTCAACAACAAAATGCATTTCCTGAACTTCTTCTTTGGAAGCAGTGTTTTCGGAAAGTTGTTGTACTCTTGCTTCAAGTTCTACAATTCTTTGACCGCTTTCTTCAAGTTTGTCAACAAGTTCCTGAACCTGTTCGCTGTCAACAGCAGCTTGGCCTCCAATTTGACCACTGACAATTTTTTCTTCAAAAGCTTTGAGTTTTTTGTTTAAAACAATAAGGTTTCTTCCAAGAATTTTTTCGTTTCTTACAACATACTTCATTTTTTGAGCAATTACAAGCAAACTGCTGTTTAAGGACCTTACATCCTGCTGTAATCTTCCTAAAAGAACCGATGCCTTAACTGTTTTCTTTCCATGAGAAGCCAATGCTGTTTCACCTGTGTAATAGAACTACAAACTAGTATTAAATAATTTTGATACTATTAAATGTTGTTATGACAGTAAAAAAGGCAAAAGGCATACTTTTGGACGTAGATTATGTTTCAAAAGAAGGAAAGAGCACAATAAGGCTTTTTTTAAGAGAAGAAAAGAGAATTGGAATTTACAAGGATGAAAATTTCAGACCGTATTTTTTTGTAAGAGTAAACGACCTTGAAAAGGCAAAAAAGACACTGAAAGAAAATGTGTTTGGTGAAGCAACAAAAATAAAATCAATTGAACAGGTTGAAAAGACAAATGCTGACAATGTTTTAAAACTTGTTTTTGAAA
>DAOWAC010000044.1 GCA_030634785.1 Chloroflexota bacterium
AAAAAGGCTCTTGAAGGGCTTAATGATACCTTACTCTTCCTTCTATCTTTTCCATTTGTTTCAATACTTCTTTTTTTCCGCCTTTTGAAAGGTATCCTTCGAGGATTTGGTCCCAGCCTTTTGGCATTAGGTCTACGTGGGTTGCTTCAAAGGTTTTGCGAAAGACAAGGAGGTCAACTGCTTTGTCTTCTAGCTTTGCACTTGTTTTTCCCAAGCCAAAGTCAATAAAGAAAAGGTCGTCGTCCTTTACCAAAATGTTACTGGTTGTAAGGTCTCCGTGGACAAGATTTCCTGAATGCATTAAAGCAATCATTTGACCAACTTGCTTGCAAATGCCAATGTTTTCTTTTTTCAAAGAATCTTTTAAGCGAGAGCCGTCAATAAACTCCATTGAAATTTCTTTCTCCTTTTTGTCAACATCAAAAATTGCAGGAGTGTTTACTCCAAGAGCTCTTGCTTTCCTAAACATGTTTGCTTCGGCATTTGTTCTCGTACTGCGAAGCATTTCGTCAAGTTCACTGCACCTGTATCCTTTTGGAACACGTTGCTTTAGTAACGCGTTCTTTCCGTCAAACATTGTTTTGAAAAGTTTTGCTTCTGCTCCCTGTGCGATTAATTTCATAACTATTCCTCCTTAGAATTCAAGCTTTATTGAAAATTCTTTTCCTTTTTTTATTTCAAGTGCTTCAACTGCCATTGTTCGCTTAATGACATCTGCGCCCTGTTCAAGATTTTTTGCGTTTTCAATTGTAACAATTGCTTTTTTTACAGGCGTGTTTAATGACTTTTTTTCCTCGCTTTTTTGTTTTCTCATTTCGGCAATTACTAAATTTATTCCTGCTCCAATCTTTTCTGCTTCCTCATCAATTAAGCTCTTATCTGCTTTTGGCCATTGCTCTAAGTGAATGCTTTTTCCTGAAAGCTTGTCCTTAAAATGTTCGTGTGCAATTTCTTCTGCTGTATGCGGTACAAATGGAGCAAATAAGAGAAGGGTTTTCCAAGCAACTTCTTGTAATACTGCTGCTGCAGCTTTTCCTGAAGCACCTTTGTCATTGTAAACTCTTGATTTTACTTCTTCTATGTAAAAGTCTGCAAATTCAAGCCAGAAAAAGTTTCTTGCAGGATTTAGGCATTTGCTGAATTCAAATCTGTCAAATGCTTCTGTTCCCTCTTTGATTACTCTGTTTAACCTGCTTAGAATTGCTTTGTCTTCCGGACGTAGTGCCTTTTTGTCAATTTTTTCTGCTTTGCCTTTTGTTACCATTGAAACAAATCTGTTAGCATTAAGCATTTTTGTAATGAATTTTCTTCCGGAAACCATTTCTTTTTCCTGGAATGGAATATCTTCTCCCAAAACAGGCAAGCCAGCCCAGTATCTTAGGGAATCAGCTGAATATTTTTGAATCATTTCCTCTGGTTTTATGACATTTCCCAAACTTTTTGACATCTTTTTGCCTTTTGAATCAAGTGCCCAGCCGTTTATTGTAATTGTTTTCCAAGGCAGTTCATGTTGGTGGAATAATGCTTTTACAATTGTGTTAAATGCCCATAATGCAATTATGTCATGTCCCTGTGGTCTTAAGTCCATTGGGAACATTTTTTCAAAGAATTTTTTGTCCTCTGCCCATTTACAATTAATCTGTGGTGTTAGGGAGGAAGTGAACCAGGTGTCCAATGTGTCTTTTTCTCCAATAAATTCACTGCTTCCGCATTTGCATTTCTTTTTTGGCTTGCTTTTTAATGGGTCAATTGGCAAATCTTTTTCTTCTGCAACAATTACTTCACCGCATTTTTTACAATACCATACAGGGAAAGGAATTCCATAATGTCTTTGTCTTGAAATACTCCAGTCCCATTGAAGTCCCCTAATCCAGTTGTCATACCTTGATTTCATAAAAGGAGGAATCCACTGCAACATTTCTGCTTTGACAATATAGTCGTCTTTCAAATCTAAATATTTTACAAACCATTGTTTGCTTGGAATTATTTCTATTTCTGTTTTGCATCTTTCGTGAACATTTACCTCATGCTTTATTGGCTTTTGCTCTTTCAAAAGCTTTTCTTTTTTCAAATCTTCAATAATTTCTTTTCTTGCTTCAATAAGTTTCATTCCTTTGTATTTTTCTGCTAGTTCATTCATTCTGCCATTTTTGGTTATTGCCATTCTTAAAGGCAGGTTGTGTGCATAATACCATTCCATGTCTGTTTGGTCTCCAAAAGTACAGCACATTACTACTCCTGTTCCTTTTTCAGGGTCTGCTCTTGGGTCTTCCAAAACAGGAACTTCTAAATCAAATAGCGGAACCTTTAATTTTTTTCCAACAAGTTCTTTGTATCTTTTGTCTGTTGGATTTACAAATACTGCAACACAAGCTGGTAATAATTCCGGTCTTGTAGTTGCAATTACAACTTCTTTTCCTTCTTTTGTCTTAAAAACAATGTCGTTAAATGTGCTGTCAATTTCTTTGTCTTCTAATTCTGCCTGTGCTACTGCTGTTTCACATTTTGGACACCACATTGTTGGAGCATCTTTCCTGTAAAGCCTTTTTTGCTTGTATAAATCCAAAAAGCTGTATTGTGATGTCTTTCTTGCAAGGTCGCCAATTGTTCTGTATAAGAGACTCCAATCAAAACTGATTCCAATGCTTTTGAAGCCAGTAGCCATTTTCTTTTCTTCTTCTGCGGTTCCTTCCAAAACAATTTTGATAAACTCGTCACGTGAAAAATTCTTTGATTTAATGCCTTTTTTCTTTTCAACCATTAAGGCTGTTGCTAATCCATTGTTGTCAAAGCCAATTGGGTGAAAGACGTTAAATCCCTGCATTTTCTTATAGCGTGCAATAAAGTCCTGTTGTGAATATGCAAAGGCATGTCCCATATGCATTGTGCCTGAAACAGTTGGAGGTGGTGTATCAATGCTGTAAACTGACTTTTTGCTTTTTGGGTCAAACTTGTATATTTTGTCTTTTTCCCATTGCTTTTGCCATTTTTCTTCAATTTTATGCAAGTCTA
This sequence comes from Chloroflexota bacterium, assembly GCA_030634785.1. GTDB lineage: Archaea > Iainarchaeota > Iainarchaeia > Iainarchaeales > JAFCCL01. Next base: position 3,013 of record DAOWAC010000044.1, read on the forward strand.
CTGCCATTTCAAATACGCCTCGTTCTTTAATATTCTTAAATGGGAAAAGAATAAAAAGCAGGCAAGCCATCTTTTTATTCTTGCAGAATTTGCAGGACTTGTTAGTATTCCTTTTTCAAGTGCAACAATCTGGGTTTTGGTTGGTGGTGATTTGATTGCAGGACTTGGTTCAGTGATTTATTCGCTTTACCTTTTTAAAAAGAGTGGTAAAAATAAGCTTTAACGGTCTTCTAATAGAATAATTTCTGTAATTGCAATTAGCTTATGGTAAACGTTTGCAGGAATTTTTATTTTTACAGGTGCTTTTACATTTCTTGTTTCTTTTCCAATGGTTAATTTCGCTTCGTCTTTTACCAAGTATAATATTTCAAGAACATCGTGTTCGTGATTTGCATTAATGGTTCCTTTTTTCTTTTCAATAAACTTTAGCTTGTCACAGTCGTACATTATTCCCCTTTTGTCTTTGTTCAAAACTTTTATTTCTTCAATATCCCTTTTCAATTTCGTCCAAACTTTTTTTTACCTGAATTTTTTCTTGATTCTTCCAAAGAATCCTTTTCTTTGCTTTTTCACGTCGTCTTCTTTTGCAAGCTTTTCAAATAGTTCTTTTTGTTTTTTGTTCATCTTTGAGGGTGTTTGGACAATTATTTTTACATACTCGTCTCCGTGTCCTGTTTCGCCTAATTTTTTAATGCCTTTTGATTTCAGTCTAAAGATTGTGCCTGTTTGTGTTCCTTTTGGAATCTTTATTGTTGCCTTTTCTTCAAGTGTTGGCACGTCAAGGTTTGTTCCAAGTGCTGCTTCTGAAAAAGAAATTGGCAGTTCTGCATAAATGTCTGATCCGTCTCTCTTGAATATTTTGTCTGTTTCAACAAAGATTACTGCAAAAAGGTCTCCTGATGGTCCGTTGTTTATTCCTGCATTTCCTTCGCCTCTTAAGTTCAAATGGTTTCCTGTGTCAATGCCTGCAGGAACTTTTATTTTTATTTCCCTTTTGGTTTTTGTTCTTCCTTTTCCCTCACATTTTTTGCAGACGTTTTTAATAATTTTTCCTTTGCCTCTGCATTTTGGACAGGTTCCCTGCGTGACAAATGTTCCAAATATTGTTTTTCTTTGCTGTCTTATAATTCCTGCGCCATGGCATTGGCTGCATGTTTCTTCTCCAAAACCGCCTTTGCCATTGCATTCTTTGCAGTTTTCAATTCTTGTAAGTTCAACAGTTTTTTCTGTTCCAAAAACAGCTTCTTCAAAGCTTATTGAAAGGTCAATTCTAAGATTTGCTCCTCTTGCAGGACCAGCTGCTTCTCTTCCCTGTCCGCCTCCGCCAAAGGCTCTGAAAATGTCTTCCATTCCGCCAAAGCCTGCAAAGTTTCCTCCGCCTCCAAAGATGTCTCCCATATTGAAGTCAAAACCTCGTGCTCCGCTTCCTCTAAATCCCTGGAATCCCTGAAATCCTTCTGCTGCATGACCAAACTGGTCATAGTTTGCTTTTTTCTTTGAATCAGAAAGAGTTTGGTATGCTTCTGAAGCTTCTTTAAATTTTTCTTCGGATTTTGGATCACTGTTAAGGTCTGGATGATATTTTTTGGCAAGCTTTTTGTAAGATGCTTTTACTTCACTTACAGAGGCTCCTTTCTTAAGGCCTAAAACATCATAGTAATCTTTCTTTGTAGGCATTTTAATCAGTTAAATTATTGGAAAAAGAGATTAAAAAAGGCAAGCTTTTACTTGCCTTCCTTTTTGTCTTCTTCTTTTTTATCATCTTTGACTTCGTAGTCTGCGTCAACTACTTTGTCATTACCTTTCTTTTCTTCTGCACCAGCTTGCTGTCCAGAGCCTGTACCTTGTGCTCCTTGTTTTGCCTGTTGCTCTTGCTGTGCTTTTTGATAAATTTCTGTTCCGATTTCCTGCATTTCTTTGCTCATTTCGTCAGTTTTTGTTTTTATTGTAGTAATGTCCTTTGGTTCTTTGCCAAGCAGTTCTTTTAGCTCGTCGTTCTTTTTCTTTATGCTGTCAAGCTTTGTTTCATCAACCTTTCCTTTCATGTCTTCCAGCATCTTTTCAGTGCTGAATGTTAAAGCATTTGCCTGATTTACTATATCAATTTCTTCCTTTCTTTTCTTGTCATCCTCTGCATGAGCTTCTGCATCCTTTTTCATCTTTTCAATTTCTTCATCCTTTAACTTTTGTGATGCAACAATCTTAATGCTTTGTTCCTTTCCTGTTCCCAAATCCCTTGCTTTTACATGAACAATTCCGTTTGCGTCAATGTCAAAGGTTACTTCAATTTGAGGAACTCCTCGTGGAGCAGGAACAATTCCTACAAGTTGGAATCTTCCCAAACTCTTGTTTCCTGCAGCCATTTCTCTTTCTCCCTGCAGTACATGAATGTCAACTGCCGGCTGGTTGTCTGCTGCTGTTGAAAAGACCTGACTCTTTTTGGTTGGAATTGTAGTATTTCTTGTAATAAGAGGTGTTCTTACTCCGCCAAGTGTTTCAATTCCAAGAGTTAAAGGTGTTACGTCAAGCAATAGTACGTCTTTAACATCTCCGCTTAGGACTCCTGCCTGTACTGCTGCCCCCATTGCAACACATTCCATTGGGTCAACCCCTCTTTCAACTTTGCTTCCAACTATTTTTTCAACAAATTTTTGGACAGAAGGCATTCTTGTAGGGCCTCCGACCATAATTATTCTGCTAATATCTGATGGCTGCAGTTTTGCATCTGCAAGTGCCTGTTGTAATGGCTTTTCACATTTTTTAATTATTGGGTCTACTAACTGTTCAAGTTTTGATCTTGAAATTTTCATAGTCAAATGTTTTGGACCGCTTTTGTCAGCGGTAATATATGGCAAATTAATGTCTGTTTCAATTACTGTTGAAAGTTCAATTTTTGCCTTTTCTGCTGCTTCCTTTAGTCTTTGCATTGCCATATTGTCTTTTGTAATATCAACGCCTTGGTCTTTTTTGAATTCTTCAGAAATATATTTCACAAGAACTTCATCCATATCTGTTCCGCCAAGTTCTGTATCTCCGCTTGTTGACTGGACTTCAAAGACTCCGTCTCCAAACTCCATTACTGTAACATCAAGTGTTCCTCCGCCTAAGTCAAATACGAGAATTTTTTGCTCTTTGCCTTTTTTGTCAACTCCATATGCAAGAGATGCTGCTGTTGGCTCGTTAACAATTCTTACAACTTCAAGTCCTGCAATTTGTCCTGCATCCTTTGTTGCCTGTCTTTGATTGTCATCAAAGTATGCCGGAACTGTAACAACTGCTTTTTCAACCTTGTCTCCAAGAAATTCTTCCGCGTCCTTTTTTATTTTTTGTAAAATAAATGCACTAAGTTGCTGTGGAGTATATTCTTTTCCAAGTGATTTGTACTTGAAGTCTGTTCCCATTTTTCTTTTAAATGAAGTAAAAGTATTTTCAGGATTGCTTACTGCTTGTCTTTTTGCAGGTTCGCCTATCAATACCTGTCCGTCTTTTGTAAAAGCAACATATGAAGGAAATGCTTTTCCATAAACACTTGCTCCTTCTGCGCTTGCAATTATCCTTGGCTTACCTGCTTCCAAAAAAGCAGCAGCACTGTTTGATGTTCCTAAATCAATTCCTATTATTTTTGTCATATTATCATTCCTCCGTTTTTTCGTTCTGTTTTTCAGCTTCCTATTGGTGGTTGTTTCGGCATATATTCTTCCGGAAAATCAATAGGGTTTGGTTTAAATGTCATATTTTGTTCACCTTTACCTTTGCATGTCTTAAAACTTTTCCATTAAGCAAATATCCTTTTTGAAGTTCTTCTAAAACAATTTCGTCCTTTTCTTCCTCGTTCTTTCCCTGCATTACGCAGTCATCCCTCATTGGGTCAAACTTTTTTCCAACACAATCTATTCTTTCAAGTCCATAAAGCTTAAGTCCTGCTTCAAGTTGCTGTTTTAATGTTTCCATTCCTTTTATTGCATCTTCTTTTGAAACCTTTTCCTGTTCGTTCAAATGCTTTTCAGCAGCTTCAATACTGTCAATTAATGGCAAAAGTTCCTTTACAAGTCCTGCGTTTGCAATCTTTGCAAAATCCTGTGCTTCTTTTTCCATTCTTTTCCTGCTGTTTTCAAATTCAGCCTGAAGTCTTTGCAAAGACTCTTTTAATTCAGCCTTTTCCTTAAGCTCTTTTTTCTCAATCTCTTTTGTCTCGTCGTGCTTTTTCTTTACTTTTACAGGTTCTTTTTTTTCTTTCTTATCTTTATCCATTAAAACACCAAAACCACAAAAGGCTTAAACAGCTAACCATCTTTCAAAAAACAAGACAAATGGCTAAAATGTTTAAACGTTTACATATTTGTTTAAACAAAACCTTTATATTGTTTCCTTAATACCTTATTTTGTATGGATGAAATAAGACCGGCTTCTTTTAAGATTGTCATTAGACGAATTGAACGTCCTTTCAGACCATCGCCAGAATCTGAATTTGAGTGGCTTTGCCGTAGTCTTGGATTTTTTGAAGCAATTGATAGGGATAAAATAGCGGCACATATCTTTAGGCAGATTGTTGCTGCTACAGAAAAAGGGAGACCTTTAACCAGTACAGATCTTGCAGAAAAGGTTGGAATGAGCAGGGGCAGTGTTGTTAATCACCTCAACAACCTGCAGCGCTCAGGCCTTGTTGTAAGGCAAGGTAGGCATTACCTTTCAAGAAGCAGGTC
>DAOWAC010000091.1 GCA_030634785.1 Chloroflexota bacterium
CCGAATGCGTTTAGGTCGTTGTGAATGTTTACGTCTCCTCTTAGTTCAACTGGTGAGTTGCCAAAGATTGCACCGCTTACACCTAAGTTAACAAAGTTGCTGTCTCCTGTTGCGTTTATTCCTCCATCTGCGAAGCTTACTCCACTAACTTTTATGCTTGTTGCGTTGAAGTCGCCTGTTACTGTTAGGTTTGTTAAGTATGTGTTGTCTGCTTCGAGGTTTGCAAAGTTGGCATCGCCTGTTGCATTGAAATCTGGTCCGACTGCTATGCTGTTTGCATCGCTGTTAATTATGTATGAGCCGATTGCTATTGCTCCGTCTGCAAGTGCTTGGGAGCTTTTTCCTATTGCAAGACTGTTTATTCCTGAGGCTGTTGTGTTCCAGCCCATTGCCGTGCTTGCTATTCCACTTGCCGTTGTGTTCCAGCCCATTGCAGTGCTTGCTGTTCCGGTTGCATTTGAATTTTGTCCCATTGCAGTAGAATACATTGCAGTTGCCTCTGAATTCAATCCCATGGCAGTACTTGCTATTCCTGTCGCTTGCGTGGTTTGCCCCATTGCTGTGCTGCTTTGATTACTTGCTATAGTGAACCAGCCCAATGCAGTACTTTTGTCTCCACTTGCTGTTGTTCCTGTTCCAAGTGCTACTGCGTTTGTTCCGCCTGCGCTTGTTGCTGCGTTTGAGATGAATCTTGCTCCTTCAATAGCTTTTACTGAATTTATGTCACCTGTTGCAGTAATCCAATTTGCATAAGTTCCAGACGAAATTCCAATGTTTACAAAGTTTGAGTCACCTGTGTGTGTTTGGCTGCCTGAAACAAACAGGTTGTTTAAGAATGTGTTTCCTGTGATGCTGATGTTTGTTGCGTTGTTGTCTCCTGTTGAGTTAAGGTCGTTTGCTGTTTGTGTTCTCATTGACGATGGGTTTGAGTTCATTTGAATTCTTGGTGTTTGAGTTATTCCCTCAACCTCTATTGCAAGAAATTTTGTTGCATTAAAGTCCAAGTCGTTGAGTGTTGTTGCAGTGTTTACGTCTCCAATTGTTGCACTAAAGATTCCTCTGTTTACCGAAAGTGTTTGGCTTTCGCTCCAAAGCAGGTTTCCGTTTGTTAAAGCATCATATAGGTAGAAAGTGAAATCATAGTTTCCTGTTAACACTGTACCGCTTGCATTGGTTAGCTTTCCCTGAACAGACATGCTGTCTGGAATTGCACTAACCATAGGTAGAGATGAAATTATGATTAAAATAAGTGCTGCGATTGCAACAAACTTCAGGTTATTATGTATACTGTTTATACATAATCTCTGGGTGGTAGTTTTTATTTGGGAGAGTAATTTTTCTTTTATTTTGAACGTGCCTGTTTGTCTTGTTTGTTGTGAAACCACCTTGTTTTGAGTTTTGTTTTGTATTTGGGTTTCTGTTAGATTGCGTTCTTTTTCTCCCATTTTTTGTTTTCACCTCTGTTTTTTTTGTTGGAAAAAATTGCTTTCGCTTCTTTTTTCTGGTATGAACTTTTTTTCCCAACTATGTTGATTAATAGCGTTTAAGTAGTATAAATAGTTTTTTTTTGAAGGATTTCTATTTTTTTTTTTGAAGAAAATGCGCTTAAATACTTGAAATAATTTTTTTTTTGTTATAATTAGAACCGAGTTAAGGCAGTTTTTATTTCCTTGCAAGGGCAATTACTCTGAGTTTGTAGTGGGCTTTTTGGTAGGTGAGATAGCTTACAAATATTAAGAGTGGTGCGGAAAAATAGAATAGGAATCCAAGCAATGTATCTCCTTCAAATTGTACTTTTATGCCGTTTACAAGTGATACTATTGCAAAGCCTACAAAAGTAAATGTAATAATGAAATATAGGGCTGCAAGTGATTTGTATTCTATTTTGTCAGTTATCTTCAATTTAATACACCTGTTTAAAAGAAAAGGTAATTGAATTATTTAAAGTTTTCTTTTGTATAATTGTTGTTGAAAAAGGGGATAATTGCCTGAAAGGGGGTAAGGAAAAGCAATAAAAAGCGAATTAACATTAAATGTTATTGGGTGTTTTTTTGGAAAGAATTGATTTCAAAAATGTTTTAGCTGAAAAAAAGGCAATTATTTGGAAAGAATACAAAAAATATTTGCCTGGAAGTACAAAGCCTGCTTATGCACAGGATAAAATTCAGGATTATAAGACAGAGGATGAATTTTTCTGGAAGACTATTTCTGATTATCCTGAAAGGCAAGGCAAGTATGTAAGAGGTGCTTTGATAATGCTTACATGCGAGGCCATGGGAGTGGACGAAAAAAAGGCTGCTTTAACTGCTGCTGCAATGCAGGCATCAGAGGACTGGATTCTTGTACATGATGATTTGGAAGATGGAAGCTTGGAGAGAAGAGGCAAGCCGGCACTTCATCATATTTACAGCATGGCTCAGACAATTAATGCAGGAGATGCATTGCATATTGTAATGTGGAAAATGCTTCGGGACAATGAAAAGCTTTTGGGAATTGAAACCACTTTTGGGGTAATGGACGAAATGAACAAAATGCTAATGAGAACAACATTGGGACAAAGTGTTGAAATTAAATGGATTGAAGAAAACAAACTTGACTTGGATGACAAAGACGTGTTTTTTGTAATTGGAGGCAAGACAACATATTACACTATTTGCGGACCACTAAGGCTTGGTGGAATAATTTCAGGAATGAGTAAAGAACAGCTTGAAGCATTGTTTGAATTTGGAGTTCCTCTTGGAAGATGTTTTCAAATAAAGGACGATTTGCTTGATCTTACATCAGATTTTGAAGGATTAAAAAAGCAAATTGGAAATGATGTTTTTGAAGGAAAAAGAACTCTGATGCTTGCACACTTGCTAAAAAATGCCAAAGGAAAAGATTTGGAAAAAGTAAAAGAAATTTTGGAAAAAAGCAGGGAAGAAAAAACAGAGGACGAAGTTAAGTTTATTATTGAAAAAATGCATGAGTATGGAAGCATAAAGTATGGTGAACAAAAAGCAGAAGAATTAAAGAATCAGGCATTGAAAGCATTTGATGAAAAACTTGGCTTTTTAAGCCACGAACCAGGCAGAGCAAAGCTCAAAGCAGCAATAGATTTTATTTTAACCAGAAAAAAGTAAACAATCTGGTTTCTTTGTGGTTTTCTATGTTTAAACTTGTTGCAGAACAAGAAAGTGCAAGAACAGGAATTTTAAAAACTGCACATGGCAAAATAGAAACTCCTTTTTTTATGCCTGTTGCAACAAAAGGTTCAGTAAAACTTGTTTCAAATTACGAACTTGAACAAGCAGGAACAAAATGTATTATTTGCAATGCATATCTTTTCTCAATCAGACCAGGAACAGAAATTGTAAAAAAAGCCGGAGGAATTCATAAATTTATAGGATGGAACAAAGGAATTTTTACAGACAGCGGCGGGTTTCAAACTCTAAGCGAAAAGTTTTTGATAAAAGCTGACGAGAAAGGAGTAAAGTTTACAAATCCCTTTGACAAAAGCACTTCATTTTTGTCACCTGAAAAAGCAATTGAAATTCAGAATTCTCTTGGAAGCGATGTTGCAATGTGCTTGGATGACGTGCCATTGCACGGAAGCAGTTTGGCAAGAGTAAAAGAAAGTGTTGACAGAACAGCAAGATGGGCAGAACGCTGTAAAAAATCGCACAAAAATAAAAAACAAGTATTGTTTGGCATTTGCCAAGGAGGACTTGATAAAAAGCTCAGGCAGAAAAGTTCAAAAGAAATTGCAGAACTTGAATTTGACGGCAACGCAATCGGAGGACTTTGTATTGGGGAAACAAATACTGAAAGAAACAAAATGGTAAAAGTTTCAAACAGCCAGTTTCAGAAAGACAAACCACGTTATTTAATGGGAGTAGGAAGTCCAAAAGATATTCTTGAATGTGTTTTACACGGCGTTGACATTTTTGACAGCTGTTTTCCTGCAAGAATTGCAAGGCACAGAACTGCAATGACTTCAAAAGGAAACATCAATATTTTGAATGCAAAATTTACAAAAGATTTTACACCATTGGACAAAGAATGCAATTGTTTTACTTGCCAAAATCACTCAAAAGCATTTATCAGACACTTGGCAAAAACCAAGGAAGAAAATGGTCTTAGGCTTTTGTCAATTCACAA
>DAOWAC010000146.1 GCA_030634785.1 Chloroflexota bacterium
AAAATAATAGGTTTGCTTCAGAACAAGAACTTGTTGAAATGCATTCAATGTTTCTTAACAAAATGAATTCGCTTGGATACAGGCAGCTTTTTCCATACCAGTTTGTGAAACAGGGAAAAAAGATGAAGTTTTTGGAAAACCAGTGGAACAATAATGAATTTTTGGGATTTGGGACAAGCAGCTGCTCTTATTTTAATGAATGGGATTACAACAATGTTTTTCCGACGGCAGAGTATGTTGAAATGGTTAATGAAACAGGATTTGCGTGTGCTGTTGGGAAAAAGCTTTCAAAACAGGAACAAATGATAAGACATGCCGCCCTTGGGTTAAAAAATTGTGCAGGAATTGATAAAAACCAGTTCAGGCAAAAGTTTAGCAAGAGCTTCGAAGAAGAGTTTGGTAAAGTTGTTGAATTGCTTGAAGAACTCGGGCTTGTTGAAAATACTGAGCGCAACATTAAGCTAAGCAGGAAAGGCATTTTGTTTTACGATTCTGTTTCAAGAAAGTTTTTTCCAAAAAATTAGATTAAACTATTAATTTTCTAAAGAATTAGCTCAGGTCATCAATTGTAATTACTTTTATTTCAGTGTTGTTTGGATTGAAAAACTTTACACGATGATATTGCATGTCTGCAACAGGAATAAGCTCTCCGTTGGCTGTAATTTCAAGAAGACTTAGTTCCTCTGAAGATGAACCAAAGTCTCCAAAGGTTGAAAACTCGCCTGTTGAAAGATCAAGGGCAACAACAGTTCTGTTTCTGTTGTCGCAAAACAACAGCCGTCCGGAATTAATGCCCAAACTTTCGTTGAATTCCACATCAACACCTAATGCAGCATCAATTCCTGTAACAGTTTCTAATAGGTTCAAACTGGAATCAAAAATTTCAATTGTTTGTTCAAGGTCGTCAGTAATGTAAATTTTTCCCCCCTGTGCAAGAACGCCGAGAGGTAGGGTTATCCCCTGTTGTTTTCCTATTTCTCCAGTAAGGCTTCCTGCTTGGTTAAAAATCAGGATATTTTTGTGCTTGTCGTCAACAACATAAACCTTGCCGTCTTCGGAAACACTGATTGCAAGCGGCCAAATTAGCTTGTCGTTTGTAATTGTTTTAAGGTATTTGTAATCGTTTGAAAAAACCTGAACACGCCTGTTTCCCGAATCAGAAACAAACAATTTTCCATCCTTGTCAAAGCTAAGCCCTTTTGGGGTATTTAATTCGTTGTCTCCAAAGCCCTTTCCTCCAAGCACTTTCTTCAGCATGAAATCGGAATCAAGAACAAAAACCTTGGAATTTATTGAATCAGACAATACAATGTCACCGTTTGGACTGATTGCAGGAAAAAACGGAGCAAAGGACACATTGAAAACCCTGTCAAGTCCTTCAATAGACCTTACAAAATTAAGGCTTTGGTCAAAAACCTGAACGCGAGAATTTCCCTCTTCAACAACGTAAAGATTTCCACCAGAACCAAGCTTTATTACTGAGGGGTTGTAAAGCTGGTTTTTGTTTGTTCCAAGTCCGCCAATTTCTTTAATCAAGGTTCCGTCAGAATTAAGAGCTTTGAGCTTACTGTCACCATTGTCAAGCACAAATATTTTCCCGTCATTGGAAACAGCTATTCCAACAGGCATCAGCAAATTTTCTGTTATGCTTTTTACAAAATTCAATTCCGAATCAAAAACCTGTATTCTGCTGTTGGCAAGATCTGCAACAAACACATTTCCATTTGGGCTTATTGCAATTTGCCTTGGCATATTTAGACCGTGCTGGTCTCCTTGCTCAATGGCTTTCTCCAAATTGAGTTCGGAATCAAAAACGGCAATTGCATTGCTTACCTCGTCAGAAACATATATTTTTCCTGAATCGGCAATGGCAATTGAGCTTGCTCCACCATCTGCATTTGGTGTGTCTTCAAGCTTTGGAAGTTTTTCAATTGCTTCTTTTGAAAACAAAAGTGTTTTTTCATATTCCAAATCTTTGCTTAAAATCTGAATTCTTTTTGCCCTGTCCAAAACGTAAATCTTGTTGTTTGCTAGATATATTGAAGCAGGGAAAAGCAGTTGGTTGTTTCCGGTACCACCGCTTGAATATCCAAAGCTTCCGTCAGGAAGCTGACCCAGTTCTTCGCCAAAGTTTGCAATATGGTTGAATTCATTGTCATAAGCCATTAGCCTGTGCCTCATCTCGTCAACAATGTAAATCCTATTGCTTGCAGTATCTGGCGCAACGTCTGAAATGGAGGTGGGCAAAACATAGGCAGAATCAATATATGGCTCTTCAGGCGGACCTACAGGTTCGCAGGAATTTTGACAATTGCCACCACAATCAATTCCTTCCTCTCCGATATCCTGTACTCCGTTTAAGCAAAGGTCTACTGGAGGAGAAAGAGGTTCTGGTGACATATAGAAA
>DAOWAC010000130.1 GCA_030634785.1 Chloroflexota bacterium
AAATCAAATGTAAAAGAAGGCATTTGTGTTGTTTACTCTCCCCACACCACTGCAGCTGTTGTGATTACTGAGAATGCTGATCCGTCTGTTCAAAAAGATGTTCTTGCAAAACTGAATAAGCTGGTCCCAGCAAATGCGCCTGAATATACTCATATGGAAGGCAATTCTGATTCACATATTAAAAGTGCAGTTATTGGAAACAGTAGAACAATTATTGTAAAGGATGGAAAGCTATTACTCGGAGTCTGGGAAGGTGTGATGTTTGCAGAGTTTGATGGACCAAGAAACAGAAATATCCTTATTTCCATCAAATAATACTTTTCATTAAATTAGCTCCTATTACTATTCTACGTACAATACAAGCCCATATTCGATTTTTGCACTATTGTTTTTTTGTACCAAAATCTCTTTATAAAGCAAAGACGGCTATTACTACTGTGAGACAATTACCTCCTACAATTGTATCACCCCCAAAGGAAGGCAACTAGTTTATTTTTGTAAACGGTTTCATCTCTTAGTTGGTTGTCTTTCTTTAATTTTTCTTTTTAAATCCTTTTTGGTTTAACATTATTTAAATAAATGGAGGTTTTTCAATGGCTTTTTGGGATATTCTCAGACCTGTTACAAATCAGGCAGTCGCATTTGATTTTTTTACAAGCATAATTGTTTTTGTACTTTCACTTGCACTTTTTGCAGTTTCAATTCTTGCATATAGACGTACAAAAAGCAGACGATTTGTGTTTGTAACAATAGCATTCTTTTTGTTTGCAACAAAAAGTGCTTTGAATATGATTGACTTGTTTGTTAGTCCTGGATATTTTTTTCACAAGGCAGCAAACAACATTTTTGAATTAGGCATTTTAGTTTGTCTTTTTCTAGCAATCTTTAAGAAATAAAAGTAGGAGTTTTTGGCGCCATGCAGGACGAACAATTAAGTGAAGCTCTTGCTCTTGGAGCAAGGAACAAGATTTACAGGACAATAAACAAAAGCCCTGGTTTACACTTCAGGGAACTGCAAAGGCGTACAAAAATTGCTACAGGAAGCCTGCAATATCATATTGACTTTTTGCTAAAAAGACATTTAATTAAATCTGATCAAAGCGGCAAGCTTGTCATATATTACAGTACAGGGTGCCCTCAGCTTGGAACAGATCAGGTTACAATGGGTCTTTTGAGACAACCAAGTCTTAGAAAAATAATTCTTTTTCTTTTAACCAAAAAAAGAGCAAATAATGAAAAAATTGCAGTGGCAGTTGGTTTAAGTCCAAGTACTGTAAGCTGGCATATGACAAAGTTGGTTCAAGGAAACCTTGTTGAAAAAAGGCGTGTTGGGAGAAAAACATTTTTTTACATAAAGGATGCTGACAATATTTCTGCACTTTTAAGCTGTTATAAGAAAAGTTTTTTGGACGAAATGGTTGACAGTTTTGTTGACATTTGGGACGAAATGCAGTTGTCTGAAAAATAGGCTTAAAACACATCAACTGCTATAAAGAATCCAAGTAAGCCAAATAGTGCATCTTGTACTTTGTTTATTGGAGTTTCTCTGAAAGCCCTCCAGTATTTGCTTACCATGAGCATCTCAAGGAACTCCCAGGCAATAATCAACGCAATTGCAACGCCCCAATCCTTGATAAATGCTCCCACTGCAAGTCCTCCTAAAAAATGTGTAATTGTATCAATATGCGGTCTTGTATAATACCACTTTTTGTAAAACGCAGTAAAATGAGCAATTAAAAAGATAGCAAGAATTGTAAACTTTATTTCCAAGGAAGGCATAATATAATTGGTGCAGTTAAACTATAAAAAACTCTCATCACCTCCAATAAAGAATTTTTTCTTAGGATTCGAATTTTCTCGATTTAAATCTTTCCACAAATAAATTCTAGCTCATGGTGGAAAGAATTTAATATCTCCAAAATTCGCAAGACATCCACGAAAAAATTCATTCTAAATTGGAGGTGATTCAATGAGTTTTTCTCAAAAAATTTCAGAAACAAAAGGAAACCCTATAAGTTACGGGATTTCTCTTGACGAAATTTTGCAAAATATGAAGGGGAAGCGTTTGCCATGATTACCGGAAACCTTGACTATGCAAAGCGGTTTAAAAAGGAAAAACAAAAATCTATAATGCTTGACAAAAGATTGCATTTTCAGAAAGGAAAGCAGAATGAGTTTTTGGAAAAGGTTATCAAAAATCACTTTGGAACGCAGATTGCACTTGGAATGTTTCTTGGATTTCATAAGCAGACAATTAGGGGCTGGCTGATTGAAAAAAGTAATTTGCCAAAGAGTGTATTTCAACAATTAATCAAACTATATCCTTCTTACAGTTGCTTTGAAACTTTCATTGAGAAAGAGCTACCTTGGAACTGGGCTTGGATTAAAGGCGGGAAGGCGACTGCTTCCAAATCTGATATTTGCGAAAGGCTTGCTCACGCTAGGTCTTTTATTGAAGGTTGCAGTGTAAGGAGGCTAAAGAACCAAGAGATTTACAACCCCCTTGTAAATGAAATGATTCGAGAAAATGTTGACTTAAAATCTATTTTGGCAGTTTGTTTGCTTACTGACGGGTATTTGGGAGTAGAAGGTCACACCCACCGTATTAGTATTTTTTCTAAAGATCCTATCATAATAGAGTTTTCAAGAGCTCTTCTCTTGAAATTAAGCAAATTTGAACCAGGGATTTGTAAAGGTTCTAAAGGTGTATCAATTGTTAGGCTAACTGATAATGGTCTAGCTAGAGATCTTCTAAAGCTTTCACCAGAATTCAGGACATTTCCGCCTGAAGACAGACCACAGCCAACGATTGCCTTTTTGAAGAATGCAAACCAG
>DAOWAC010000084.1 GCA_030634785.1 Chloroflexota bacterium
CTTGAGTTTGTTGTAAACAACGGAAAGGTGCACCGCGGGCAATTTGTTGAAATGGATTTTGGAAAAGGAACGCTAATAGCATTAGTAAATGATGTACAAAAAACAAATCGTTATTTTGAAAGAGCTGATTCAGTAAAAGAATTTGAAAAAAACGGTTCTGCAATGTCTGAACAGTTTCCAACAGCTGAATGGGAATATCTTATTGCAAAAACAAGACCTTTGGGTTGTTTTGAAAACGAAACAATTAAGCGTGTAACATTCCCACCAAGTCCTGGTACAAGAATAAGGCTTGCTTCCAAAGAAAATCTTGAACGCTTTTTGAATTTTGACAAAAATGGTTTATTGCTTGGTGAAATAGACCATCACAATCTGCCGGTAAAGCTTGGCATGTCCTCTCTTTTAAAAAAACATCTCGCGATTTTGGCTCTTTCCGGTGGCGGAAAAAGTTATCTGGTTTCAGTGCTCCTTGAAGAACTTTTGGACAGACCAAAAGAGAAGGGGCGTATTGCAACAATTGTTTTGGATCCGCATGGAGAATATGGCAATTTTGCAATTCCTCCAACTGGCAAAAACAAAAAAGATTACAGTAAGAAAACAAGACTAGTAAAGGCATCAGACATCAAAATAGGGGTTCCAAAATTAAGTGTTGGAGTTGTTGCCGGAATAATTCCTGGATTAAGTGCTCCTCAAAAAAGAGATCTTGGCAGAATATTAAACGAATTAAAAAAGCAAATGAAGGATGGAATGGGTCCGTTTGATTTGACTAATTTAAGAGATGCAATTGCAAAAGATAAAACAATAAAGGAAAATAGCAAAGGTCCTCTAATGGGCTGGCTTGATTTGCTTCGCGAGTTAAGGTTGTTTGGCAAAACAGACAATCCAAGCATTCCTGATTTAATAAAACCAGGACAACTTACGGTTGTTGACTTAAGCGATACAATTAATCTGAAAAAAAAGCAGGTAATTGTAAGTTATTTTGCTCAAAAGATTTTTTCAGAGAGAAGGAAACAAAAAGTTCCACCCTTCCTGATGATTTTGGAAGAAGCTCATCAGTTCTGTCCGCAAATGGCAAAATCTGAAACAGCAATCAGCAGAAGCATTATCAGAACGATTGCAAGAGAGGGACGAAAGTTTGGCGCATCACTTTGTCTTGTTTCACAAAGACCTGTTCAACTTGATACCACCTCTTTATCACAGTGCAATACTCACATAATTCTTCGAATAACAAATCCTTATGACCTAAAACACATTGGAGAAAGTTCTGAAGGGCTTGATAGTAAAAGTATTGATATGATTACTTCTTTGCGTGTTGGAGAAGCCCTGTTGGTAGGAGAAGCAACTCACTATCCTCTGTTTTTCAAGGTCAGAGAAAGGAAAAGTGCAGAAAGCAAGCATGAAAAAAGCCTTGAAAAGGCCGGACTTGAATTTGAACAGGGCTTGGAAGAAAAAGATGCTGAAACAGCTGAACTTTTGTGAAAGAATTAGTAAAATTGGCGACAAGGGAAATCCTTTTTAAGTAGTTAAGGCTTTAATTAAGATTATATGCCTTTGAATCATCTTGTTTATGCCGCAAGAAAGAACACTCCTGTCTTGAAAAAACCAACACAAGCGCCTTCTGGGGCTGTTACTGTTACTCAAAATCCTCAACTTGCTGCAACAGTAGTTGAAGATACTCCTGTTATGGAACCAAGGTTAGAACTTAAGAAAAAAATGGAAATAATGAGTGAGGCAGAAAAAGAAGCGGTTGAAAGGGCAAAAAATATTCCGGAATGGCAACAATGTCAGTATCTTAAATCATTGGGTGAAAAGAAAATGTGCACTCAGTATATGTCTTTGTGTGCTCGGGAAAAGTGTCAAAAGCGCTTTATGGAAGCAAACTTTTTTGACTTTAAAAAACACATAAAACAAAAAAGACCTATTAAATAATTGAAAGGCAAGAAAGCCATAGTAACGAGAACATTTTTAAATCCTCTTGTGCCCTGTTTATTATAATCAAATATCTTTTTTTTTGATTCATATGACTAATATAACAAGATTTGAAAGAGCAAGGATTGTAACTGCAAGAGCATTACAGCTTTCTTTTGGGGCACCGCCTCTGGTTAAGGTAGCATCAGGCTTTACAGCTTATGATATCGCTAAAGAAGAATTTGAAAAAAAGATACTGCCGTTGGCAATAATGAGAAAATTTCCTGACGGTAGTGTTGAAAAAATTGCAATTTAGGTGTTTTATTTGGGTAAGGCTGTTCCAAAATCAATCAAAAGCAGGGTCGAAATATTGCTTGAAGAATTTCCTGAAAAATTCGGCACAGATTTTACTAAAAACAAACAGGTTTTGAAAGATCTTGATTTTGAACTGAGTCAGTTTGACAGCAACAGAATTGCTGGTTTTATTACAAGAACAAAGAACGGCGAAAAAGAATAATTCTAATTTATTTTATAAAAATAATTCTTATTTTTTTAATTGCAAAATAATTCCTATTTTTTAATTCAATTCTTATTTTTCAACCCAACCAATTCTTATTTTTCAATCGGTGCAAGAACTGGTTTTGTGGCAGCATCTTCATCTTTTTCTCTTTCAAGAATGTAAAGTGAACCAGAAGCCGCTTTTTTCATTTCGTCATTGTGAGTTATTACAAAAACCTGTTCTACAATTGAAGGCAAATGCAATTGCATCATTTTTCCAAGTGTTTCAACAGCATTACTGTCCAGATTGTGTGTTGGCTCGTCCAAAATAAGCCAGCTTAGGTTTCTTGTAAGCACTAGCGAAAAGGCAATTCTGATACATATTGCTGCAGCACTTCTTTCTCCTCCGCTTAAAATTCCTTCAACCCTAACCCAGTTTCCGCCTTTTTCTTTTGCTTTTAGTTCATAGCTTCCTTTTTCAACATCCATTTTTGCAGAAACATAATCCTTGTATGGATAAATTCTTTGCCAGATATCATGCATTGCTTCATTAATTGTTGCAATAAGCATTTCTCTGAGTTCACTTTGTGCAGCAGTAAGACTGTTTACAAAAAATCCCACTTTTTCAGAACTTGATTCAAGTACTTTTATTTTTTCTTCCCATTCTCCAATTTGCTTTTTTGTTTTTTCAATTCTTTCAATTCCTGTTTTCATTTCTTTTACAAGCTGTAAATTTGCTTCAATTTCTTTCTTTGCTGATTCTGCAAATGCTTTTGTTTCAATTGCTGTTTTTCTTTTTTCCAATAGCTCTTTTTCATTAAAGTCAATTTCCTTAAACTTTTTTTCAAGTACAGTAATTTCTTTTCTAACATCTTCTGCCTGCTTTTCTTTTTCTGCGAGCTTTACAATCGCTTCTTTTAATTGTTCAAGTTTAATTTCTTCTTCTCTTGCTTTTTCCTTTTCAGCTACTGTTTTTTCAAATTCCTTTTTTAGTTTTTCAATCACAGTATTTGTTTCTGCTTCTTTTTTCATCCCTTCTTCAAATTTTGCAGTAGCTTTTTTAATTCCTTCTTCTGTTTCCTGCACAAGCTGTTCTCTTGTCTTAACTTCAAGCTTTTGTCTGCAGGTTGGACATTCTGCTCCAAGTCCCTTAAACTCTTTTAAATGCTCATTTAGTTCTTTTACCTTTCTTTGGCTTAATGCGCCTTCTTTTCCAAACTCTGTTTTTTTCTTCCTTTCAACTTCTTCTTTTTCCTTCAAATCCAAAGCTTTTTTTTCCAATTCCTTAATTTTTCCTGTCAATCTTTCTTGTTCTTTTTTAATTTCTTCCAGACTTTTTCCTCCAGCTTCCTTTTTTGTTTCTTCAACACCTTTTTCAAGTTCTGTTCCTGTTGCTTTTTTTCCACCAAGTTCTTCCTTAAGTTTCCTAAATTCTTTTTCCTTTTCTTCCAATCCCTTAATCTCTTTCATCAACTTTTCTGCTTTCAGTGCTTTTTCTTTTCCTTTTTCTTCAAGTTCTTTGTTTTCTTTTTCCTTTTTCTCAATTCTTTTCAAAAGCTCTTTTTCTCCGTCCTTATCCAAAGAATCTTTTTGTTCTTTTACAAGCACAGTTTTGTCTTTTACCATTGTTTTAATTCTGTTTGAAGCAGTTACTGCATTTCCTCTTACAATATCATAACGCTGCAAGTCTAACAATTCGTCAAACTTTGTTTTTCTTTCGCTTGGAGTCAATCGTAAAAAGGAATCTATTTCGTTTTGCTCACTGTATACTGCTCTGCTAAATAAATTGTAATTAATTTCAATTGCTTTTTCAACAACTTTATTCACATCTTTTGGCTTTGGTCCTGCCAAAACTTTTCCTTCGCACCAAATTTTTGCTTCAGTACTTCCTTTCTTTTTAATTTTTCTTTCAACCTTGTAACCCTTTCCATTGTAAGAAAATGCAAGTTCTACTATTGCTTCTTCTGCCTGATAAGGCTTTGTCATTATAACTTCTTCAATGGAAACGCGTCTGCTTTTTAAGCTTGGAAAGGTTCCAAACAATGCAAAACAAACAGCATCCATTACAGAGCTTTTTCCAGAACCCATTGGTCCTACCAGTACATTTGTTCCTTTTTCAAACTCAAAAGAACTGTCATAATGAGTTTTCCAGTTTTTGAGTTTTATGCCTTCAATCATTTTTGCACTCCCTAAAAGCTATAGGTGCAAAAAACAATTAAATATGATATAGAAAACGATTTTGCAATATTGCAAAAAAGGGCTTTAAAGCAGTGTCATTTCAACCATTTCAGCGTCTTCTACTAGTTCAATGGCGTTTATTTCTTTTGTTAGTTCTTCAACTACTTTGTCGTCTTTTTCTGGAACAGTAAAAGC
>DAOWAC010000097.1 GCA_030634785.1 Chloroflexota bacterium
AATCAAGACCATGATACCAGTGACCAGGTTGTCGTCCGCTTTCATAACTCTTTTTATATTTTTGATGTTTTCCAACTTGATTAAAATATTCAGCGAAGGACCAGCAGTGTCTTTACAAGGGTCT
Source organism: Chloroflexota bacterium (assembly GCA_030634785.1). Taxonomy (GTDB): domain Archaea; phylum Iainarchaeota; class Iainarchaeia; order Iainarchaeales; genus JAFCCL01. The sequence goes on from DAOWAC010000097.1 coordinate 125, forward strand.
CCCACTGTGTCCCCTACAACAGCTGCTTTATGAGCTTCGCTTCCTTTTCCACCAAACATTCCTGATTCAATATACTTCTTTGCATTATCCCAAGATGCCCCCGCATTTGCCAAAAAGACAGCCATAAGAAAACCTGTTACAATTGAACCCGCAAGAAAGCCACCCAATGCTTCAACACCAAAAACAATACCAACAACAATTGGTGCAAGCATTGCAATAAGGCTTGGAACAAGCATTTCATTCAAAGCAGCCTTTGTACTAATTGCAATACACTTATTATAATCAGGCTTTGCCTTTCCCTCCATTATACCCTTAATTTCTTTAAATTGCCGCCTTACTTCAGCAACCATTGCAACAGCAGCCTTTCCAACAGCACTCATAGTAAAAGCAGAAAATACAAAAGGCATTAATGCACCCAAAAACAACCCAACAATTACCAAAGGAGAAGCAACATTAATCGAGGTAAGATTTGCAAGAACAATATAAGAAGCAAACAATGCAAGAGCTGTAAGAGCAGCAGAACTTATTGCAAAACCCTTTCCAATTGCAGCAGTACTGTTTCCAACAGCATCAAGTAACTCAGTTCTTTCTCTGACCTTTTTGCCCAAACCAGCCATTTCAGCAATTCCAGCAGCATTATCGGCAACACTTCCATAAGTATCAGCAGCCAAAGTAATTCCAAGAGTTCCAAGCATTCCAACAGCAGAAATTGCTACACCAACCACTCCTGCAAAATAATAACTTGCAACAATTACTGCACAAACTGTAATCACAGGAATTGCCGTTGAAAACATTCCGGTACTAAGCCCTGCAATAACATTTGTTCCTGCCCCAGATTTTGCTGCTTCAGCAATCTTCTGAGTAGGACTGTGAAACGGACTTGTGATAAACTCAGTTGCATAGCCAATTATTAAAGCACCAGCAAGACCAGCCACAATTGCAAAGAAAAGACCAAGGTTTCCAAGAAAAAACACAAGAAAAAAGTAAGAAATTACTGCCATAAAAAGCGCTGCAGCAAAAATACCTTTGTCAATTGCTCCAAAAATGTTTTTCTTTTTTGCTTTTACAAAAAGAGTTGAAATAAGCGAAGCAACAATTCCAATCGCTGCAAGAGCCAACGGAATCAAAATTCCGTTTGTTCCCATAAAAACAACTCCAAGAACCATTGCTGCAATAATTGCATCAACATAACTTTCAAACAAATCAGCACCCATTCCTGCAACATCTCCAACATTGTCTCCAACATTGTCCGCTATTACTGCAGGATTCCTTGGATCGTCCTCCGGAATGCCCTCTTCAACCTTGCCAACAAGGTCTGCGCCTACATCAGCTGCCTTTGTGTAAATACCACCCCCTACACGTGCAAACAAGGCAATTGAACTTGCTCCAAAACCAAATCCGAAAAGAATGCTTGGATCCTGAAAAAACAAATAACACAAGGTTACGCCAAGCAAGCCAAGACCAACTACTGCAAAACTCATAACACTTCCTGAAGCAAAAGCAACCCTAAAACCTGCTTCAATACTTTTAGTTGCAGCCTGTGTTGTTCTGCTATTTGCACTGGTAGCAGTTCTCATCCCAATATTTCCAGCAATTGCACTAAGCACTGCTCCAAAAACAAATACTATTGCAATATTCAATCCAATAAAAACAGATAAAAAAATTGCAACAACAATAATAAAAATTGCAAGCAGCTTGTATTCTGCTCTCAAAAAAGCAAGTGCACCATGATGAATTAAATCAGACAATTCAGCCATCTTTTTGTTTCCACGAGGATAAAGCCTTACCTCGGTTCGCTTTAAGAAACTGAAGAAAAGCGCAAGCAAGGAAACAACAATCGCGGCATAAAGCAAAATTGACATGAATAAATAGAGACAAAAACTAGTATTTTAAGGTTTGGGAACAGATTCTTTTGCTTCACCAAGCAAACTAACAACCTTATCAATATCTCCTTCGGCCAAAAGGTCAAAAACCCGCTTTACATCAAATGCTTCGTTAAAAACTGTTTCGGAAAGGTTTTTTTCAAGCAATGGAAAACCCATTGCCGCAACACTTTTGCTTCCAAGCTGTGTCTTGCGCAATTGTTCAAGCTTTTGTTTAAAACCAAGCTCTTCAAAATTGCAATCAATAAACAAAAGTGCTTTGTCCTTGAATTTTTCTTCAATTGAACGCAAGTCAATGTCCTTGCCCTCCAAACCCTTTACAAGACTCCCTTTTAATTTGAGCTTTACCAAAGGCTTGCTCGTTCCAGCACCCAAAAGAATTTCAGAAAGCTTGGATTCAACCTTTTCCCTAATTTGTTCCAAATTTGCTTCCTTGAATTCAATCTTTTCAAAAATAAACTTTCTTTGCTTTGGCAAAGGAATAAATTGCAAATCCTTGTTCTTACTCTCAAAAATAAAAATGCCCTTTGGCTTTTTTGCCTCAAGTTTTTTCATCTGAGTTATTACAGTACTTCCTGTTACAATAAAATTCCGCTCAACCAAATTTTCTTCACTTGCCCAGTGAAGGTGACCGTCAATTACAAGGTCAAAACCCTGCGGCAAATCAGCTAGGGCAATTGAAGCAACCATGTCATCATCAAAAGGCAAAAATTCCTTAATACTCTGATGCAATAAAACAAAATTACACGCGCCTTCCACTCGCTGCGGATTCCACATCTTCAAAGCATCAAGTGCCTTTTTTTCAGGAACCCCACTCAAACCATGTACAACAACTTTTTCCCCATCTTTTTCAAACACTGCTTTTGCAGCATGAATAAAACAAAGACAACCTGCTTCCTGCAAAACCTCTAAAGCATTTCTGAAATCTTTTCCCCTGAATTCGTGAGTTCCAGCAATTGAAATTACAGGAGTACAAGCAAAAGAAAATTCCCTTGTTTCACCATTTTTTTCCCATTTTACAGTTTGTTGCACAGCATTTTCCACCCTAAGCAATCCAAACAACTTAAACATTTGCACCCATGATTCCTGCGAAGGAATTGATTCATTAAAAAGGTCCCCTGCAAGCAAAATCAAATCGACCTTTTCCTTCAAAGCAAGCTCAAAGGCCTCTTTTGCCTGGTCAAAAGCTTCTTCGCTTCTTCTCGAACCCTTACCAAAACCAATATGTGTATCTGAAAAAATTGCAATTCGCATAAGAAAACCTAATATTATTAAGCAGGGGATGTCATAAATATCTTATGGCAAAATTGCTTTTCATTGTAAATGAGCATCCAAACGAAGCATTTTCAATTTCCGCTGCAAGGGAAACCGCAAAAATGCTAAAGCAAACTGGAAATGAAATTGTGTGGTACAAGGTTCCGTTCAAGGAAACTGTTTTAGGAAAGAGAATGACAAATCCAAAAATGAATATTAGTGAAAAAAATTTCACAGAGGATTTAAAAAATAGCTATGAAAGAATTGAAAGACTTGCCAAAAAACACAAGCCAGACCACGTACTTAATTTTCACACAACACCGCACGACAATCCTTTCTGGAAAGGAAAAGGCGGAAAAACCCGCGGCGATTTTGCAATAAGCACTTCAGGAAGGTATAGTGGAAAAGTCCTTACAATTGAACCAGCTGAATATACAGCTGTAAATGAGCCCGGTATGATCAGAATGTTTCAGGAAATAACTCCACTTGAAAATCTGGTTATTACAACTTTAGATCAACGAAGTTTTGGCAAATATCTTACTTCTGAAACTAAATC
>DAOWAC010000085.1 GCA_030634785.1 Chloroflexota bacterium
CAGAATTAGAATAACCTAACTCATGTACTCTGTTATAATCAATCATCAAAGCAAGAGTACCTACGATATGCGCTGCTGCAATGTCGCTACCTGCATCAGTTGTTGTTGTGCCATCTCTGTTCAAAACTAAAATATTGTCACCAGGTGCAACAACATCATCGGTAATATTGGAAAACAATGTCCCATCCTCTCTATATCCGCCAATGGAAATGAGGTTATCATATACACCAGGCCAGTCATCACCTGTGTTTTCACCACTACGCCCAACAGATAGACTGCCTCTGTTATAGGCTTCTCTTATTGCTTCTTCTATGCTTCCATATCCTCCTGAGAATGCGTAGTCTTGCAATATTATATTTGCCCCGTGGGCCACTGCCCACTCTGTTCCTAGTATAACTCTTTCATAAGTTGTTAAACTTACATTATCTGGAAATACTTTTATTGCATAATATTTTGCTTTCGGTGCTATTCCTTTGATTTGGTTGGTTCCTTCTCCTACTGCTACTGAGGCTCTTTGGGTTCCTGAATTTGAGGTTGGCATTGGGTTGTCGTCATCGTTTCCAAAGTCATAGCCTCCGAGGTATCCTTCATCAAGGTCTGGTAAAGTGTAATTCACACCTGTTCCTACAAATGCAATTATTGCGGTTTCGCCATTTATATCGTAATTGTTCCAGGCTTCTTCTGCGTTTATTCCTTGTGGCCCAAGGTTCCAAGGGGTTGAAGTGCCGTCACCATCGCCAACCCCTGCTAAAGGCCTGATTTTTGCAGAAATTGGCTCTTCGTTTATAGTTATTTCTTTATTTTCTTCTATTGATCTAATTCCTGGTTCTTGTTCTAATGCTTGTACAGCTTCTGTTGTTAAATTTGCTGAAACGCCGTTTATTAGTGTGAATTCGTGTCTTATTTCGCCGTATTTTGCTACCGTGCTTGAGTTATAACCCTCATTTAACAGAATAAGGTAGACGCCAGTGTCTTGCAAATTGTCTTCAGCAAAGGCACCATAACACAATAGGCAAAACATTATGGTAACTAAAACCCATCCTTTTTTTGCACTAGGCATACTATACTAATTGCTGCTTTTCAGCTTTTTAAACCTTTGTTTTGTATTAACGTGAATAAGTTAATGTGTTTTGGTTGTTTTTGCTATTTTTTTGATGTTTTCAAGGTTTTTTGGCATTGGTTTTGCTATTTTTATTTTTGCCTAGGTAAAGGTGAAAGCGAGCTACAGCCCATTTCTCTGTTACTCGCCGCCGCCTGCGGATTCGACTTTTACTACTAGTTTTATGGCGTAATCATTTGTTGAAGCAATTTTGAATGAGCCATCTGTAGTAGTTATTTCGATATATTCATTTGTAATAGTCCAACCAAGTGTTGTCGATTCTATTGTATTCCATCCTGTGGTTATTACTTGATCTGCAGGTATTGTTTGTTGCCCCTGAATTAGTGCGTTTGGTGTTCCTGTTGGTGTTTCCGGAACATAAAATGATAGATATACTTTTGTAATATCCCATGGCCCGCCTGCAATGGTTGGTTCTGTGAAAGTGATATTTGTTCCTGTTGCATCCACAAGGCTTTCTACTGCTGGTCCTGTTACTGTTACAACATATTCACAGCTTATTACGTCGTCTGTGTCTTCACAGTCCGTTAGTCCGTCTCCGTCGTTGTCTATGCCGTCGTTGCTTAGTTCTGTGTTATTTGGTGCTTCTGTGCCAAAGTTTGATTCTATGGTTTTGGTTAGGCCTGTTTTTCCTTCTGTGTAGGTTATGCTTAATTCTTTTGCTAGTACTTGGCCGTATCCAAATATTTTGAATTCTGTTCCTGCAGGGATTTCAACTGATTCAAAGCGATAGGTTGTGCCGTCGTATTCAATGGCTGCGTAACCGCATTTGCCGTCAAAGCAAATGTCTTCAAAAGGATTAATTGAGATTTTTTGACCGGTAGCGTTTTGTAAAACCATTACGAGCGTATCTCCATCAACTCCGATTCCCTTGCATATTATGGTTAAAAAAGTGGTGCAGGTGTTTGTGTTTACTCCTCCGCTTGCTGCAAACACGAGAACTCCTATTATTGTGGCTACTGCTATTAATGCCCATCCATAAGTTATGAGGTATTCTAATGCTGCTTGTGCTTTTGGCTTGCCTTTTGATGGCATTGAATTTTTCAACATACTTTACCACTAATAACATTGTTGTTGAATAAAAATGTTGCTAATGTCTTTTTCTAAGGGTTTTTTTTGCAAAAAGGGCTTTTTTTGGGAGGTAGCTGTCTTTTGAAACAAGTATTGGGGTTGTTTGTGCTAGAATATTTCCGGTTTCTGTTTTGAGTCGGTTTCTATTTTAATTGTTGTGAGGTAGCTGTGTCTGTTTTGTTTTTATGGTGGATGACAATAATTCCCTAAACTACGAGCCGAACACAAACGATATGGAAAAACATTCGGAAGATTTGAAATAAAAAAAGAATTATAAAAATTATTCGATCTTCCTTAAGGTTTTTAGGAATTCTTTGAATTCTTTTCTTTTGTATAACTTTATTGCAGGGTTTTTGGCAAGGCAATCGAGTCTGATGTCTTTTTCGTTTAGTTCTTTTTCTAGTTTTTCCAATAATTTGGTTCCTGTTCCTTTTTCTTGAAGGCTTGGTTCTACTAACAATAGTTTTATTTTTCCGAACTTGTTTCCAAAGAAGTCTTTGCTATGTTTTGCCCATCCAAAACAATTCAGTTTTCCATTGCTTTCTTCGACCAGCACAATATCGTTTTCTATTCCTTTTGCGATATTTTTTTCTATAAATTTTTCATCAAAGGTTCGGTTGGTTTCTTTCCAAGCGTGAGCAAAAGTTTTTTTGAGGTTCACCGGGTTGATACCGCGCATGGCTTTTTGCATGAGCAAAGGTACTGGCTTACGCCAGAGCCAATTCCTATTCCAACAATGGGGAAGGATTTGAATGATGTTTTTAACTTTTACTTAGACCAGATAAAAGAAAATTTTGCACGCTATAAAAGATATTACTTGGAAAGAATGAAAGGAAGGTGAGAAGCATAAAGTATGAAATGACTGACGAAAGATGGGATGCAGTAAAGGCATATCTTAACAAGGTTTGGAAAGCACCAAACAAGTATCCTGACAAAGGCTTGCTTTTGAGTCTTTCTGACGAGGAAATAACACAAGTGTTTACAAAGAAAAGGCTTGAATTGGTCAGATTGATTCAAGGCAAGAAACCAAAAAACGCCACTAAATTAGCAAATCTAGCGGACCGAAGGTTGAGTGCAGTAATGAGAGACTTGGAACTGTTGAAAAAATTTCACATTGTTGACCTAAATAAGAAAGGGAAAAACATTGTACCAACTGTTACAAAAGAGATACTCATACTCCCTCTAGTAAAACTCAAAACAAGGGCGCTGGATGAAATAAAGGCAACAGCTTGACAAACACCTTAAAATAATTTTGCAGGATTTCTTTTATCATGAATCTTGAGCAGGCTCATAAGAAGATAAAGGAAGCTATTGGCAGAAAGGATTTGTTAATGGTTGTTGGAGACTGCTATGTGGAATACTGGGGTCGTGCTGCAAGCAAGCTTCCGCGTGGAAAGAGATTGCTTTTGATTAAGGGAGATAATTCTATTGCAATTCACCAAAACAGGCTTTTAAGGCCTACTAATTATATGATGGGTGCAAGGATTGGCTGTGAGACAAAGGACGGCGCGCTTGTGTTAAGTGCAAGAAAGGTAAAGCCAAAAGAAAACCTTACGGTAATGCTTTATTCGGTTGAAGGAATTCATTGCTATCCTATGAGTGAGCAGGCGGACCTTCGCTTGTTTGGTTCAGAGCGTGAATTAAGTGATGAATTAATGCAGGATTTGAGTTTTTTAGAACCTGGTTTGAAGCCTTTGAATAAGGAAGAGGTTTTTAGAAAAGGTGTTGTTGACATAATGGCAGAGGATGCAAAAGGAAGGCTTGTTGTAATTGAAGTAAAGAGAAGACAGGCTGATTATGCTGCTGTAATGCAGTTAAAGAGATATATGCAGCAGGTGGAGAAAATTAAGGGAAAGGAAACAAGGGGTCTTTTGGTTGCTCCGTCAATTGGAAAAAATGCTTACGAGCTTTTGCAAAGGAACAACTGTGAATTTTTTAATTTTGAATTTGAAATAGGAAACCCTAAGGCAAAAATTAAGGGATTGCAAAAAAAGCAGGAAACCCTTGACAAGTTCTTTTAGGAAATGCTTAAATACTTGGTTTTCACCAGTTTTATTTGATTGCAATGGTTGCAAACAAAAAAGTGCATGTTAGGCGAAAAAAACATCCAAAGCCTGTTTTGAAAAAAAGCCAAAACGTTTTGGTCGATGTGGAAAAGGCAAGAAGGCAATTAGTCGGTGTTAAAAAAGTTACAAGGGGTGGGAATGAGCGCTTTATTGCTTATACAGCTCTTTTAAGCAGGGCATTTGCTGCAAAAAAACCAAACAAGGAAGTTGTAACTCTTATTAAGGCTGAAAGAAACAAGCTCATTAATACAATTACCTGGTCTGGAAAAAAACCCTTTAAGGGAAAAACCACTGTTGCAAGAAA
>DAOWAC010000135.1 GCA_030634785.1 Chloroflexota bacterium
ACTATACTGCAGGAATTAAACAGGCTTTGCAAAACGAAAAAGATTTGGCTGTTTATTCTCTTGATGAGTTTTTGTTAAAGAGCTTTTTGAAACCAAAAAATCTGTTTGGTTTCTCGTCCATGAAAAAAAAGCTCGTTGTTAGATTTAAAAAATTGGTTCAGGATTACGAAACAAGCAAGGGCTTTGCAAAAAATATGCAGTTTGAAGGAATGGCTTTTGAAGAATTGTTCCAATGGCAAATGACTTTGTTTACAGACAAATACTGGCCTGAATTTTCTTTTACAATTCAGGAATTAAGAAGTCTGTTTGAATCAAAAAAACCAGAGGCTGTTGTTCTCTGGACAGACTTTGTGCCATTAGAAAAAGCCTGTGCTTTGATTGCCAGAGAAAAAGGAATTCCAAGCTTTGTAATACAACACGGGATTTTTGGAACAACAGATTACTGCAAAGACTGGATTGCCGGCATTGCACCACTAGTAGTTGACTGCATTGCTGTATGGGGTCCTTTTTTCAAAAGAATTCTTGTCAAGAAAAAGGTTCCTCCCAAAAATATCGAGGTTGTTGGCGTTCCAAAAATGGATTTTTTGGCTGAAAAAAAATTTAATGCAAAAGCATTTAAGAAAAAAATTAATGTAAAGGAAAAAGATAAACTTGTTGTAATGGCCTATGGTGGTGATCAGGGAAATTTACACAAACTAATTAAGATTGGAAGCATTGCAGTACACAAGTTTGCAAACACCAAACTTGTTTTGAAGGTGCATCCTTCGGAAATAAAAAGAAAATATGAAAGAATAATGCAAGATATTGAAGAAAAAGCAATTATTTTACAAAAAGAAAATCTTTACGAAATTCTTAATTCAGCAGAAACACTTATTACAAGACATTCAACCACTGGCCTTGAAGCAATGGTTTTAGACAAACCAATAATAATTTTTCCAAGCACTGGGGAATATTTGTCAATTTACAAGAATACAAATGCTGTTTTGTATGCGGCAAACCAAAAAGAACTGGAAACTGCGTTGAAAGTGGTTCTTGAAGAGAGAAAAGAGCTTGCAACATTGAAAAAAAACATGAAAAAATTTGTTTTTGACAACGCTTTCAAACAGGATGGAAAGGCAACTCAAAGATTTGTAGAATTGGTAAAAAAAGCCATATATAAAAATAATGAAAAAGACCTTAAAAACTCAAAATAGGACCAAATTCGACAATTGAACCAAGTGCGTTTTAAACTAAAAAGAGGTAAATAAATAAGAGAAAACCTCTCTTTTTTGAAAACTGCTTAGAAGAAACTAGGTAAAATATTGGGGAAAAAACCATGCAGAATATCAAGATTGAAAACAGAGAAATTGGTAACGGTCAGCCATGCTATGTGATAGCAGAAGCAGGAATTAACCACAATGGTAAGCTTGATTTGACAAAAAAGCTTATTGATGCTGCAGTGGAGGCAAAAGCAGACGCAGTAAAATTTCAAATGTTTAAAACAGAAAAGCTTTTATCAAAAAAAGTTGTAGAAGGACAACATATCAAGCTGGAGGGCGGAGAAGACAGCTCAGTTTTTGACGCAATAAAAAAAGTTGAACTTACACAGGAAATGTGCAAACAGGCGTTTGATTATGCAAAAGAAAAAGGTATAACTCTTTTTTCCTCAGCCTGCGATATTGAAAGCATTGAATTTTTGGAAAGTATAGGAGTTCAGGCATTCAAAATTGCTTCATGTGACATTACAAATTTTCCTCTGCTTAAAAAATTTGCAGAAACAGGAAAACCGCTTATTCTGTCAACAGGAATGAGCGATTTGAAGGAAGTAAAAGAAGCCGTAGATGTTTTGAAAGAAAACGGTGCAAAAGAAATTGCATTATTTCACTGCCTTGCACAATATCCTGCAAATGTAGAAGAAATTAATTTGAAAGCAATGCAAACCCTTGAAAAAGAATTTGGTATGCCTGTCGGATTCAGCGACCACAGCACAGGAACATTTGTTGCAGGCATTTCAGTTGCAGCAGGAGCAAAATTGTTTGAAAAACATTTTACATTAAACAAAGAAATGTGGGGATTTGACCACAAAGCATCTGCAAACCCAAAAGAATTAAAAGAAATAGTTGAAAACATAAGACTTACAGAAACGGCAATGGGAACTGGAGAAAAAAATCCAACAAAAAGCGAACTTGAATTGCAAAAAGCAATGAGAAGAAGCATTACTGCAAATGTTGACATTGCAAAAGATACTGTCATCAAAGAAGAAATGCTGGCAATCAAAAGACCTGGAACAGGTTTGCCAAGCAATCATTTGCCAGATGTTATTGGAAAAAAAGCAAAACAAAACATAAAAGAAGACGAACTAATTTCTTTAAAAGACCTGGAGTAAATTTCTATGAAAATTGCAGCAATTGTCCAAGCAAGGGTTGGAAGCACAAGGCTGCCAAACAAAGCCAGTGCAAAAATTGAAGACAAGACTATGCTAGAGCACGTCATAGCAAGACTAAAGACCTGCGGCATATTAGAACAGATAATTGTTGCAGTGCCTGATACAAAAGAAAACGAAACCCTGCTAGATGTTGCAAAAAAGAACGGTGCAAAAGGCTTTGCAGGAAGTGAAGAAAATGTTCTGGAA
>DAOWAC010000083.1 GCA_030634785.1 Chloroflexota bacterium
CTGAAAGCTTGTAATAACCGCTTTCCTCAAGAGTTACTCCACAGTTGGTTATAAGTTTTGTGTCTGCTTTTGCGCCTTTTTTTGTTATCTCCACTGTCTTTGAAAGACCTGCATGGTCGCTGTAATCTATAAAAACAGGGTCTTGGCTGTAGGCGGCTTGCGTGCATTCAAACAGGATTTCCTGCCCTTGCAGGATTTCCAAGGGCACGCCTTCGGTTATCAGGCTTTCAAGCTCGCCATTTATCAGGCATTCAACAAAGCCTGCCGAGAGCCTGACCCTGTTAATTTTTATTTTTCCGCCGGAAATATTCTGTAGCTTTATTGTTACACTACCATCAATGGCAGAACTTCCTTTAATCATTATTTTGTTTGGATGTGAAGAACTAAAAGAATTTTCCGAATCTGTTTCAGATGCTACAAAAACAAGCACTCCTATTACTGTTGCAATCAAAACAAGAGCCCAGCCATATGTTACAAGGTATTCAAGACTTGACTGTGCTTTGTTTTGCATGATTTAAATAATAGGAAGATATATTATTTAATTCTTTGTAATTGACTGAAAACAATTAAGCTTTCTTGTTTAATTTTTTTTATGTTTTGCTACTATTCCAAAGGCATGCTGTTATTATTAGCATAAAGGGCTTCTTTGTTAACTTTGAATATTCTCATTCCTTTTGCATTGTAAACTTCATCAAAGTATTTCATTGCTTCGTCTTCGTGGAACCAAAGTCTTGCAAGCATGCTTTCGTTTACTGCAGGATTTGTAATATACAATTCTGAATTGTCTTCTGCTCTGTAAATATATAGTGGAACAGTGTTTTCATACAGCTGATTTGAAACAGTAGTCCATTTTGCAGGAACGCTTTCCATTTGTGCTTTAGGGATACTGTTTGAACCGCATATATATACTCCGTTACTTTCAGTGCATAACATTGCAGCATGTGGCGCCATAAGGAATTTTGCTATACGCGGGTCACCGCTGTTCATTGTATTATATCCATAATTTCCATAAGAACCAATTTTCAAAAAGCTGTCACTGTCAAGTATAACATAATCAAAATCATATTCTTTTGCAATTGTCAAAGCCTCACTAAGATCTGATGTAATATTAAACAATGAAAAGTCACGATTTCCTTCAAAACTCATATTTCTATTGTCTGCTGAAACAGCTCTTTCTCCAATAAAACTAATCCAGTGACCTTCATCCCACCAGTTGAAAAATTTTGCATCTTCCGAAATGTTTGCTGGGTCCTGTATCCATTCCAATGTTCCCTGCCAGTCAGGATAAGGGTTTGAAATATGAGGAATCTTGTCAGGTACAAAAATTGTTGCAGACGCAATTCCAACCAAAAGCATAAAGCCAAGACAAAGCGCAATGATTTTTTGTTCAAGCTCTGTTCTTCCTTTAAGATAATAAAACATTTCCGCAGCAATTACTCCTGCTGCTGCTGCAATTGGCAACCCCAAAGTGTAAGTGAATTTTAGTTTGTACCACGCCATAAAAAATGTGATTAATATCCAAAAGAAAAGAATTATGCTGAGATGGCCTTTTTTCTCTCTGTAAAAAATTATCGGAATCAAAAGCATTGCAAGCCATGGAAAAATAATTAATGCATTATATTTTATTCCAAAAAATTGATGCCCTGTATTTTCTTCTCCAACAGTCATTCCAAGTACTGAAGTTTCCTCAAACAATTTTGGAGTTGTCACAAAAGTAAGTGCAAGTGAAATAACTGCAAGATAAAGCAAAAGCATTGCAATAATGTTAATTGTTTTCATTCCTGATTTCTTTTTCTCAGGTGACCTATTTGAATATGCAAGATAAACAACAAATGCTAAAAATAATACACCCACAATTGCGGCAAGAGGTATTGCCATTGCTTCAGGGAGACCAAAAGCTCCTGCAGCTTTTGAAATTGACTGGTTTGCATAAGCCCATGCACTTCCAGTCCATCCTATTCCATAATTTGCAGTGGCTATAACTATAAAAATAACAATTGAAATAGCATAAAGTTTTGCAAATTCAATTAATTTCTTGAAACCGTCTTTTGTATAAACACCTATTAGTCCGAAAAAGGTGTAAAGTCCAAGTACTAATGGAATCAACAGGAACATATCCCAAGTTATTGCCATTAATCCAAAGAAAATTCCTGAAAGAACAGCATTAATAATTCCCTTTTTGTTAAACACTGGGTCCTTAATAGCTTTTACTAAGAAAACCAATCCAATTACAAGCCATAAAAATCCAAGACAATCTTCTTCAAAAAATCCTGCAAGAGTTCTGTAAACATAGCTTGGAATAACTGCCGCAACCAATGCCATTACATCGCCTGCTGGTTTGCCGTAAATTTCCTTTCCAAGAAAAAACATTGCAACAACAGTTAAGGCACCAAAAAGCGCTGGCAAAACTTGTACAAAAAATATCCAGGTGTCCTTATCATAGGGCGAACCCAATGTTGCAATTCTATAAATTCCTGTAGTAAACTGCCAAAAGAACTGATTTTTTGGAGGAGCAACTCCACCTTCAATAAAATAATAAGCACTTGGATCAACTTCCGGAACAACCCCTGTTTGCAAAAGCTCACCAGCCATTCTTGCATGGTAATAAGAGTCAAAACCAAACATATAATCGTATTTTAGAAGATGCCCTCTTACACCAAAAGCAAGTACAAACATTAAAAAAAGCAGAAAAAGCTGTTTTCTGTCAACCTGCTTTACTTTTTTAGAAATATCAGATACAATACCAGACATTTAAGTTCTCCCCATTAAAAAAAAGAACAATAACTTTAAATAAGAAACTAAAAAGACAGTTTGGCTTTAAATTATGTTAATTATTTTTTAAATTCTACTAATTATTTTTTCTTTTCTTCAGGCTTACCTGCGTCTTTTCCTTCAGGTTTTTTCCCATCTTTTTTATCAGCATCTTTTCCTTCAGGCTTTTTCTCATTCTTGCCTGCGTCCTTTCCTTTCTTTCCTGTTTCCTTTCCAGCTTCTTCACCTTTCTTTCCTTCTTCCTCAGTTTTCTTCTCTTCCTTAATCATATCTCTTGTTTTCTTTGGCTTTGTTCCAATGCTCTTAACATCTGTTCCAACTCTAATGCTTATTCTAAGACCAAGCTTTGATCTTGCTCTTCCCAAAGCAGTCTTTGCAATTTCAACATGTTCTTCGTCAACCAAAACAGAAATAAGTTTTTGACCAGGTCTTACCCTAATAGCTCTGCCAATATTTTTTCCAAAAGCATGACTCATTCCTTGCGAAACACGGTCTGCTCCTGCTCCCTGTGCAAGCTTGTTTTCTCTCAAAATCTGAAATGGATAAGCTCTAATTTTTATAAAATAGTCATCTTGTCCAACACTGTTGTTTAAGACCCTGTTAATTGCCATTCTAATACTTTCAATTGCATTGTCTCTAATCTGACCATGTTTTTCTACCTTAAGATCCAAAATGTGTGAAAATTCTTTTGCACCATTTCCCATATTAAACTGTCTAGTTCTAAGTCCAGGAATTGCTCCAACATAGCTCTTTCTATGTACCTTAACCGCGTAACGCGTAAAAGCTCTGTCCTTCTTGCTATTATAACAATGCCCTGGTCTCAAACCCATCTAAATCACTTTTAAAAAAAAATTACAAAAATCCGCAAAAATAGGATTTCAATACAAATAATAGCCCAAGAAAAGCTTTAAAAAACCTTCACGCACTCACGGATTTGTTTGAATTATGGAAGCTTCCTCACTGGTTTTGTAAAGACTAAAACATGCCCAGGTGTTTTAGTTCTAGAACGTTGATAAATAGCTAACAAACCAAATTTGTAGTCTTTGATTCCATTTTGCATTAGAAGGGTTTTCATTTCATTGAATCTGTTGTCTTGAGAATGTAATTCCCCAAGATCTAAAACTGCCGTTCCACCTGGTTTTAACCAGCTAATTGCTTGTTGCAATGCGGTTGTTTTCATTCTGGTGTTGGCAATTGCTCCTTGAAAGGAGTATATTAAGTTATAATTTTCTCTTGGCTTTACATTTTTTACATTTCCAACAATAAGCCTGTCAACATTTAGATACTTTTCTTTTGGTGTTCTTTCAAGAACTAGTCCAATAGTTTTAATTCTTGTTCCGAACTTTTTCTTCAATTGGCCTAAGGCTGTTCCTCCACCGCAACCCAAGTCAAATACCTTAAACGGTCGTTTCTCAGAGAACTTGTTAATTGTTTTCTCAATTGACTTCAGAATATCAAAGCCTAGTTCGTGCTTAATTTCCCTGAGCTGTGTATGAAAAAGGTTCCATCTGTGAGTTTTGTCGTTTTCTCTTGCCCGCATTTCCTTCTGTTCTTCAGGCAATCTGCACAATTTTTGTTCAGTTTCAGTCCTTCCTGTCCTCTGCCAATACTTTGGTAACTTTTTTTTTCTTTCAACTTTCTTAGTGTTTGTCGTTCTCACCATAATAATTACCTATATTTTCCAACTATTATTCTTTTTGGTCTAAGAACCACTGTTCTTTCTCTCTATATATCATTTATTAAATAATAAAAGAATATAAAACTAATATGCAATACCTTTTTGTAACAGGAAGAAATCCAGAACTTGCTTTGACAGAAGTTCTTTCATTGCTTGAAAAAATGGAAATTAACGCAAGCCCACAAGCTTCGAAAACAAACGCGTTTATTCTCAACACCCGCAAAGGAATTGATATAAAACAAATTCTGCCAATGCTAGGCGGGACAATTGCAATTGGAAAAATCTTATGCACCGGCGACCTTTCAGAAGTAGAACGATTTATTGAAACAGAAGAAGTATAGTTTGGACAAAAAAACAAATTCCTATACTCTTGCTTAAACTTTGAAGACGA
>DAOWAC010000017.1 GCA_030634785.1 Chloroflexota bacterium
CAAGAATAATCATTACTTCTCCTCTGTATCCTGAATCAATTGTTCCAGGTGTATTCAATACAGTTATTCCAAACTTTGCTGCCAATCCTGATTTTGGTCTGACTTGTGCTTCAAATCCTTTTGGAACAGCAATCTGTAGTCCGGTTTTCACAAGCTTTGTTTCACCTGGTTGCAGTACTGTTTCCTCTACAGAGTAAAGGTCCATTCCGCTGTCTCCTTCGTGGGCATATGCTGGAATTTTTGCATATTTGTGCATTTTTTTTACCTTTACTTCCATTCATATCCTTTTCCAAATTACTTTTTCATATATGTTTCGTCTTTGCTGTAAATCCAGTCAAAGTTCATTTTTTGATAATCGTAGATTTCTTCTTTTTTGAAAAATCTTGCAATTTCTTTTTTTGCTTCTTCTTCATTTTCTGAAGCATGAACTATGTTTGACTGATTGCTTATACTATAGTCACCTCTTATTGTTCCAGGTTCTGCTTCTCTTCCCTGTGTTGAGCCAACCATTTTTCTTACAACAGCAACTGCGTCTTTGCCTTTCAAGATTATTAAAATGCTTGGAATGCTGGTCATATATTTTATGAGGCCCTCAAAGAACTTTTTGTCTTTGTGATGTGCATAGTGTTCTTTGAGAACATAGGGCTGCAACAGCTCCATTTTCATTGCCTTTATTTGCAATCCTTTTTCTTCAAATCTTTGAATTACTTTTCCTATAATGCATCTGTTTACTGCATCAGGTTTTATGATTACCAGAGTCTGTCGCATTCCTATTCACCTCTTTTTCTTTTTTCTAACCTTTTTCTTCTTTACTTTCTTTGGCTTTTCCTTCTTTTCTACAACCTTTGCCTTTTTCACTTTCTTTGATCCTGTCTTGTTTAATTCTTTAGCGTAAGCATATGCCTTTGTCCACTTTGTAGCAATAGGTTTTCTTTTAAGTTTTAACAGGTTTTTTTCACATTTTCTGCTGCAAAAAAACAAGGCTGTGCCATCTTTTTTCACAAACAAGAAGCCTGTTCCTGGCTTAATTTTTTCTCCGCAAAAAGAACATTCTGCCATTGTTTCAACACTCTCCCTTACCTTGTTTTGATTTCCTTAGCTTCTCTTTCAGTATTCAAGAGAATTAGGACATCTCCTTTTTGTACATTTCCTTTGCAATTTCTCCTTTTTACACGGCCTTTTTCAAGACCTTCAAGGATTTTGCACAAGACCTGCGTTACTTCTCCGTGAACGCCTGTCCTTTTTACAATTTCAACAACTTCTGCTGGTGTTCCCGCATCCATTATTAAATCACCTTATTTTGCCAGCTCAGTGATTTTCTTTACCACTTCTGCTAGCTCCTTTTTTGCATCGCCTTCTTCAATGATTGCGATTGCTGCAGTACTAACTGCAATTCCTGTTTTTTCACCCAATGCCTTTTTGGTTTGGACAACACTAACAGGTACATTTTTTTCTTTGCATAGCAAAGGCAAATGCATTACTATTTCCGGAGGGCTTACGTCCTGTGCAATTAACACAAGTTTTGCAACTCCTCTTTCGATAGATTTTGTTACTTCATTTACTCCAATTTTTATTTTTCCCTTGCCTTTTGCTTTTTCTACAACAGCAAGCTGTTCCTGCATAAGTTTCTCAGGAACCTCAAATTTCACTAAGTTAGTCATTTCCTGCTACACCTCCTCCACCACCTTAAAAAGCGGCTTCATTTTTCATCGGCAGAAAAAAGAATTTTCTCTGAAACAATTGCCCTTGGGAAACCTTAAAAAGCTTGTTAATTAAGGCAATTACTGCTTGTTTTGGATTTTTTCCTGTTTAATATCTTTCCATTTTCTTGTATTTGGACTTCCTTTTTTTCCAATTTTTACCATATCAAACACCTCTTTTTTCATTTATGTGTAAATCTAAGCAAAACTTTTCCTTTTTCTTTTGAATCAATTATGCAGAATCCAAGCTTGTCAAAATAAACTCTGTCGCCCTTTTTCTTTTTTGCAATGGCGTCGTCAGCAATTCCAAGCTTTTTTGAATTGTCATCCATTACAATTTCAACATCTGTTCCTTCCCTAAACCATCCTGCAATTGGCTTGTTTACTTTTGCTGTTCCTATAAAATCGGCAAAAACCTGTAAAGGGTCTTTTTTTGTAATTTTGATATTAAATAATTGTCTTAGTCTTATAACATCGCCTTTTTTGAATTTTTCAAACGCCTTTTTGTTAACAATAAGTTTTCCCTTTTGTTCTGGTGCAAGATGAACCTCAAGTTGTAATGGTTCTTCAAAAAATGCCATTCGTTCGCTTTCAGGTTCAATTAGTTTTTTGTTAAGGGCAATAAGCTTTTCCCATTGAACAGTTGAATCATTTGTATTAACACCCAAATCAAACAATGCTTCCTTCAAAGCTTCTGCTTTAAACCCTCGTCTTCTAAAAGCACGAATTGTACCAAGCCTTGGGTCATCCCATCCGGAATAATCGCCTTTTTCAATTCCTTCCTTTATCTTGCTTGTACTAAGCATCAATCCAGGCAAGCCAATTCTTCCAATGTGAAAACAGTGTGGGTAGTTCCATTCAAAGTGTTTGTAAAGAAATTCTTGTTTGGTTTTGTTTTGTTCGTGTTCCTGTCCTCTTATAATCAGTGTAACCTTAAGCAAGTGATCGTCTATTGCTGAAGCAAAATTGTAAGAAGGCCAGACTTTTTTTCCTGCTGCTTTTGTATTTGTATGAATTGCTTCATCAACAATTTTTGCAGCCCACCAGTCTCTAACACTTGGGTCTTTGTTTTCAAGATCGGTTTTCATGCGAATGACTGCGGTTCCTTCTTTTACTTCTCCTTTCAGCATTTGGTTAAAAAGTTTAAGCTGTTCTCTTGGTTTTATATCACGGCATGGGCATGCTTCTTTTTTCTTAATTTTTTCCCGCCATGTCTCTGACTCACACTGGCAAATATATGCATAGCCTTTTTGCAATGCTGTTTTCAAATAACTGTAGTAAATGTCAAGCCTATCTGAGGCAAAAAAT
This sequence comes from Chloroflexota bacterium, assembly GCA_030634785.1. Lineage (GTDB taxonomy): Archaea > Iainarchaeota > Iainarchaeia > Iainarchaeales > JAFCCL01. The sequence continues at coordinate 3,009 of DAOWAC010000017.1, forward strand.
GTTTCGTCAGGAGTACAACCAAGCCAATTCAAATCTTCCTTAAAAATTCTTTCCGCGTCTGCTATTGGCTTTTTTACTTTTGGGTCTGTGTCATCAAAGCGCAAAATGAATTTGCCACTGTACTTTTTTGCGTACTCTTTACTTAGCACTGCTGTTCTTGCATTGCCTAAATGAAATGGTCCGTTTGGATTTGGCGCATATCTTGTTACTACCTTTTCCTTTTTTGCCCATGCAAGCAATGGCAACCTTTCCTCTTTTTCTTTTGGTTTTAGTTCCCAGCCTTGTTTTTCAAACTTTTCAAACTCTTTCTTTAGCTCAGCTGGCTCAAGTTCGTTTGCTTTTTTTACAGCTTCCAAAGCAATTTCCATTGTCTTTTTTATGTCAAGCTTTGGGTAAAGTGCTTTGATTTTGCCAACAATTGCTCCGGTGTTTGCTTTTCCATTGTGCAAACTGGCATTTTTTACTGCATATCTATATGCATCGTCTTCAATGACCATAATTCAAGCAATTAATGGTAAGATAATCTTTTATTCCTGTTCAAACCTTCATTCTAGTGTTATGAAGCTTATTTTGACAAGGCATGGAGAAACAAATGAAAATAAGAAAGGAATTCTGCAGGGACAAAAAATTGGTACTCTTTCAGAAAAAGGAATAAAGCAGGCAAAAAAACTTGCCATAAGACTTAAGGACAAAAAAATTGATGCAGTTTATTCAAGTGATTTGGAAAGGGCAAAAAATACTACAAAAGAAATTATGGTCTTTCATCCAAAAACTCCTTTGCATCTTTCAAAAAACCTGCAGGAAATGTATATGGGAAAGTATTCTGGAAAAAAGAGTTCGGCAATTGACTGGGAAAACAGGCCAAAGGAAGTTGAAAGCAGGGCGGAAATGGATGTAAGGGCAAAAAAGGTTTTGGACAGGGCTTATGCTGCTCATCCGACTGGAAGGGTTTTGCTTGTTGGCCATATTGGAATAAATAATTCGATTGTACGCGTTTTGCTTGGCAAGCCTGCAAATGGCAAGAAAAGAAAAATTCCGCCAAATGCCTCAATAACTGTTTTTGAAATTGAAGAAGGAAAGGAAACCATTGTGCATTTAAGGAACTGCACAAAGCATTTGGATTAGAATTTAGAAAATATTTTATTTTGCCATAGTCCAGCATTTTTCAAAATAGTGCTGTAATGCGTTTACCATTGGCTTGTGACCGTTAAATATTGTAAAATGGTATTCTGGCTTGTCTTGTTTGAAGTCGCTTAATGCAAGAATAACACTTTTGTTGTCAACAATATATGCGTTCAATCCGTGTTCTAACTGTTTTGTGTTGGCAGCTTTTTGCAACCAACTGTTTTGAAATGCATTAATGAGCTTTACTCCTACTTTTTTCTTGCCTGCTGCTTCAATTGCTTCTTTTACAATAGGATCTTTGTCTGTAAGTTCTGAAAATCCAACAATGCTTGTTTTTGCTTTTGAAATTTCCTGTGCAAGAATTCTTTCAAAATCATGTTTATCTTTTACTTTCATAACTGTTTCGCCCTGTTCGTCTTTTCCAGCAGCGCTTGTAATAAGAGCTTCTACGCCAGCAACTCTTTTTTCAAGGTCTTGTAATTCGTCTTTTCTTTTTTGTAAAAGTGAGTTAAATGCTTTTTTGGCTTCAATTCCCCTGTATCTTTTTGGTCTGCCTCTGATTTCTATTACAAGGTTTTTTTCAACAAGTTTGTCAAGAACGTCATAAACTCTTGTTTTTGGGACCTGTGCAATTCTGCTTATGGCAGGTGCTTCTGCTTCTCCCATTTTAAAAAGGGTTCCAAGTGTTTTACTTTCGTATTCGGTTAATCCGATTTTTTCAAGCAATAAATTCAATTCTTTATTATCCATAAATGCCACTTTTTCTATATATTGCATATATTATAGGCGTTTTTCTATATTTAAATTTACCTCATACAGTTAAAGAATTACATCAATAAAAGCCTATTGCTGCATATCCAACAACACTTTCCTCATCTTTTGTCTCTGTAGCGCTTGTATCATAGTGCAAAAGTTTTCCTTTTGCAAACCCTGTTTTTTTACAATATTGAGTCAAAACCGTTATTGGTGAAAGACCGCAGATACTTAGGTTTTCTGAAACCACTTTTTGGTGGAATCCTTTAGCATCCAGTGCCTCTATTTTTTTAATTGCCTCATGGTCCTTTTTGCTTGCTATTTCAAGCGGTTTGTGGTGGGTAAAATCTCCTGAAGCAATTATTGAAAAATTGTTTCCAAGTTCTGCAAGAATATTGCCAATTTTTTCAAGTTCTTCAAATCTTTGTTCCATTATTGTTATTGGCAAAATTTTAAATTTATTAAACATTTTTTGCAGGAAAGGAATTTGTAATTCAATGCTGTGTTCGCCAATATGTGCCAAATTATCTGCTTCAATTTCAAGTTTTGCAAGTAGTTTTTCTCTAAGTTCTGTATCAATCGGCACATTTCCTAGTGGTGTTTTCCATTCATCTGCATCACTTATGCTTACTTCTGGCCCAATGCCTGTGTGGCTTGGGCTTAAAATCACAAAAGTTTTGCTTTCCTGCAATGCTTTGAAAGAATATGCGGCTGTTTTTCCGCTGTAAATATATCCTGCATGGGGTACAATAACGCATTTGGTTTTTTCCTGCTTTGAAACGTTTTCAAAAAGGCTTTCAAGCTGTTTTTCAAGTTGTTTTTTTTGTGCAGGATAAAAGCTGCCAGCTACGCTTGGTTCCCTTACTACCATAAAAAGAATATTTGGGGAAAAGTTAATTTAAAGGGATTTTTTACCTTCGTCTGAAGCCACCGCGTCTGTCATCGGAACGTCTGTCGTCTGGTTGTCTTCCTCTTCCGAAACCGCCTTGTTCGCGTCTTGGCTGTTCTCTTTGCCCTTCTTTCATTTTGTATTCAAAGTCTTCAATCTTTTTCTTGAATTCTTCGTCTTTTTTGATTTCGCCTTTTTCTTTTAGAACTTCTCTTGCAAGAAGGAAATAGGCAAGGGCCATGCTTTTTCTTCCCTTGTTGTTTATTGGTATAACAAGATCAATTGTTGTAAGATTGTTGTTTGTAGAGCACATTGCAATAACAGGTGCTTTTGTTCTTCCAATTTCTTTTAGTATTTGCCTGTCTGCTTCAGGGTCTGTTACAATAACTATTTTTGGTTCCATGAACTTTTTTGCATTTGGATTTGTAAATGTTCCAGGGACAAATCTTCCAAGAATTGCTTTTCCGCCTACTGCTTTAGCAAATTGTTTTGCTGGTTCCTGTCCGTATGTTTTTCTTGCGACAACAATTATTCCTTTAGAATCATATTTTGAAATGAATTTTGCTGCTATTTTAATTCTACTGTCAATTGTTTCAACATCTAACACTTTCAAGCCGTCTCTTCTTTGCTTGTAAATGTAGCGTTTCATGTCGCCTGTTTTGAATTTTGTGCCAATGTGTGAGCCAGTCTTAAGATATTCGTCTAACTCAACCAAATGCTTTGAATCTTTTGTCTCTTCCATTTGAATCATCTCGGGTATTTTGAAATTTCGTCTATTAAATCAACATGTGAAAAAATCATTCGTCTGCAACAGTATCTTTTTACTCCAAGGTCGGTCATTGCTTTTTCAGGTTTTTCTCCTTTTTCAACCTTTTTTTTGAATTCCTCGTATACTCCTGCAAGTTGTTTTCCACAACTGAAACATCTTATCGGGACCATCATTTTTGAATCACCTTTTACTCATTTGTTTTTTCTTTCTTGCTTTTGTTCCTAATGGCTTTTTACTTTCAACACGTCTTACGTCGTCAACAAGTAAAAGCCTGTCATAAGCAACCAATGCCTGTTTTGCCTTTGCATCTTTACTGATTAAAACAAGGCTTTTTGCAATTGCACTTCTTATAGAACTTGCTTGTCCCATAACTCCACCGCCTTTGACATTTATATCAATATCTACTTCTTTTGCAACATCTGGCAAAATCTTTAACGGCTCTTCAACAAATGCTCTAATTTGCTTTGGCTCAAAAAGGCTTATGTCTCGCTTGTTTATTTTTATTTTTCCACTGCCTTTTCTTATAACTGCTCTTGCAACAGCTTCTTTTTTCTTAGCCTTGCTATTAAGTCCTGTTTTTCTTTTTCTTTTCTTTTTTTCAACCATTTTTTTCACCACTTTGCTCCAAGCAATTTGCAGATTGTTCCTAATTCAATACTTTTTCTTGATTCTCCTTTGCTTGGAATTTCCTCAAACTTTTTTCCTTCAAATTCTTCAGGAATTCCAATATAAACATGAACTCTTCTGTATGCTTCTTTTCCTCTGCTGCTTTTCCATGGAAGCATTCCTCTTACAGACATTCTCAAAACCCTGTCTGGCATTCTTCCAAACTTTGGTCCCTCTTCAGGATTTCCTTTTCCGCCAATTTTAAGTCTTACTTTTAACTTTTGCATTGCAGCATCTCTTGTGCCTGTTATTAATGCCTTTTCAGCATTTACTATTGTAACCTGTTCTCCTTCAATTGCTTTTTTGGCAACAAAGGATGCCAGTCTTCCCATAATAACATTTTCGCCGTTAATCAATATCATTTTACAACACCTATTTTACTATTACCATTGTTTTTACAGACTCGGAAACAGCGTTCTCTATCAGAGTTGCTTTTCCGCCTGCCTTTTTGATTTTTTCTTCAGCTGAATCACTGAATTCAAACGCAACAATATTTGCTTTTTCTAAAATTACTCCGTTTCCAAGAACTTTTCCTGGCACTACCAATGTCTTTCCTTTAAAAATTCTTGCAAGACTGTCAAGTTTCCAAAGGTTTACACTTGCCCTTTGTCTTCTTGGCTTTGCAATTCTTGTAGCAATGTCAAGCCATAAAGCACTTTTACTTTTTCTGCTTGTTTTTTCAAGTAATGCAATTACTTTTTTTGCTCTTTCTTTTGTTGGTCCAGTTCTCATATTTTTCACCTTTTTTTCTTAATTGCAGGGAGGAGGATTCGAACCCCCGAAGGCACTAAGCCACGGGATTTCTTCTGCACCTCTTTAATAAATGAAATACAACTTAAGTCCCGCCCCTTTGACCGCTCGGGAACCCCTGCTTAATTATTTTATCATAACACCTCATTTTAACTTTTGCAAACTTTTTGCAAAATCTTCACTTTTTTCTATTATTGCTTTTGTTGCGCCGTCAATTGCTTCTTTTTGTGAAAGTCCTGCAACTGCTTCTATTGCAAGAACGTATTCTCCTTTGTCAAAACCAAGTTTTAAGGCTTCTTTTTCACATGAATCAACACATGCACCGCATAATGTGCATTTATACTGGTCTTTTAAAACTGGCTTTTTTCCTTTCATTTCAATAATCTTTACAGGGCATGCTTTTTCACAGTCTCCGCATCCATTACAGTCCTTTGAAATAACGACTTGTGGAACCTCGTTGTAACTTACAATTGCAGGCTGCCATTTTGCATGTTCTCTTCCAGGCATCATAATTGCATACATTTCAATTTTGATTTTTTGGTCTTTTGTAAGTTTTGTAATTGGAATGTTTTTGTCAATTATATCTATTTTTGGGTCAGTACTCTTAATATCTTTGCTGTAAACAGTACAAGGTCCTTCTTTTTCCAAAACAAGTTTTACTTTGTCGCCTGGCTTGTATGTCTTGTCTGTTTTTACTGGAAGCATACCAAGTCTTTGTGCAAGCATTTCATCAAACAGAACAGAGTCGTTTTGATATATTGAAACATCTTCAATTGCCAGACAAGGTGTGTGTAACATTACGCTTCTTCTGACTGCATTAATTACTGCAGTACTTGTGCCTTTCACAAGATAGCGTGAAATATTTCCTTCTTCATCAAGCTTTTTTATACTAATTGTCATGCAAATTCAACTCCTTACTTTTTCTTCCCTCTAAACTTTTTCTTTTTTCTGCATCCATCATGTGGTACTGGTGTAACATTTTCAATTGTTACAATTCTTAGTCCTGCTCTTGTTAAACTTTTTATTGCTGCTTCACTGCCAGGTCCTGGCGAATTTGATCTGTTTCCGCCTGTTCCTCTAACTTTTATGATAACTTCTGTCATGCCGCGTTCTCTTGCCTTTTCAGCAACAGTTTCTGCAATTTTCATCGCGGCATATGGACTTCCTTCCTTGTGCTGTGCTTTAATAACTTCTCCACCTGAACATTTTGCAATTGTTTCTGCTCCGGTTATGTCAGTTAGTAGAATCATTGTGTTATTATGGGAAGCATAAATATGTATAATTCCTTTTTTACTCATTTTTTCACCTCTTTCTTGGTTTCGGCTGCTTTTTCTTCTTTTGCTGGCTCTTCTTTCTTTTCTTCAGCAGGCTTTTCTTCTTTTTTAGGCTCTTCTTTTGCAGCTTCTTCCTTTTTTGCAGGTTCTTCTTCTCCGCCTTTTTCTCCTTTTGCTTCAGCCTGTGCTTTTTCTCTGGCTTCTTTTACTGCTTTCATTACGTCAACAGCATCCTCGGCTGGAGCTTTTGCAGGCTTTGCTTCTTCAAACTCTTCCTTAATTGTCTTTTTCTTTTCTTCTTTTTTTGCATTTTTTATAACAGGCTTAAGTATCATTTTTTTACCTGCATAATAACCAATTTTTCCTTCATCTTTAGCTGTAACCATATAACTTGGAGCAGTAACTCTTTTTCCTCCAATTGCAATATGTCCGTGTGTTATAAACTGTCTTGCTTGTGTTGTTGTGTTTGCAAGTCCTTTTCTCCACACCATGGTTTGCAATCTCCTTTCAAGAAAACTTTCAATTGTTAATGTTAAAACATCATCAAGTCCTGCGTCTTTGGTTAAAATTCCTACTCTTGAAAGACTTCCTATAAGTTCTTTTTCTCTTTTTAGTCTTTCTTCCAGTGGTAATGCCAAAAGACTTCTTGCACTGTGTCTTTTTTTCCTAAGGCTTGTTTCTGTTTTCCAAATTTCCCTTTTGTTCTTAAGTCCAAATGTTTCTTTCAAAATCTTTTCCCTTGCAATGCTTGCAGTGTTCCAAATCTTCAAAGGTCTTTTGAACTGCTTTCTTGTTTTTCTTGGATCGCCCATTTTTCATCAACTCTCTTACTTTTTATTGTCCTTTTTCATTACTCCGATTGTTCCGCCTTTGCCTCTGTGGGTTGATTTTGTTCTTTGTCCCCTTACAGTTAAGCCCCAGCTTCTTCTAAGTCCTCTATAAGATTTTATTTCATTAAGTCTTTGGAATTCTGTTCTTGCCTGAAAGTCAAGGTCTGCCATTACTAAATGTTTGTCTTCTCCGCTTGCATATTCTTTTCTCTTGTTCAAATCATGCACTGGAATTCCGTGCTTTTTTGGATTTAGAACAATGTCTTCCAATTTACTGTCAAGATTTTCAGGCAATGAACCAAGTTTGCTGTCAAATTTTGTACCTGTTTCTTTTTCAAACACTAGTGCAACACTTTTTCCCATTCTTATTCCAATGCCTTTTATTTTTGTAAGTGCTCTGCTAATAGGCATATTTCCGTTAAGGTCCTTTGATGCGACCCTTACCATGTGCCTAAATTCTTC